>NZ_VFWB01000010.1:0-240904 GCF_006442375.1 Mesorhizobium sp. B2-2-4
CCCAGCCTCCATCCGCTGGCGATAAAACCGGACAACTCACGTGCTACCTAATCCGGACAACTCATGTGCTTACGACATTGACCGCCGTTATGGCTTGGCATTCGGCGCCGGATCGACTAGATGAGCCCCGCGCCTGTTGCTTTGACGGCTCAGGTGCGGGCAGGGAGTCCGCTGGTTGGCGGCGCCCGGTGCGGAAGTTCCGCAGCCCAAAGGGAGAGCATCTCCCCAACCCGCGCGGCGAAACCGGCCGGCGCGAAAGGCAAGGACGGAGAGGTGGCCGAGTGGTTGAAGGCGCACGCCTGGAAAGTGTGTTTACGGGAAACCGTAACGCGGGTTCGAATCCCGCTCTCTCCGCCAGCCTGCTTCGCTCTTCGAGCTTCGCAGGATTGGCTCAATCGACAGCGCGAAGCAGGATGCCCTCCGAAGCTTCAGCGTAGGAGGGCAGGGTCATCAACCTTGCCGACCGGCTTGCACGATTAAAAAAGCAGCTGTTAGTTTCGAGCGCTTTGGGAAGCGCGTCGAGTGATCCTTGGGCATTCTATGAACACGCCGCCCCCGACCCGGTTTTGGAATTCCCGGTGATCTGGTAATGGGTGATCCCGACCACAGGAGATGGCATGCCGGACGATGTAATGGTGCGCGACAGCAACGGCGCTCAGTTGAGTGACGGCGATTCCGTTACGCTGATCAAGGACCTCAAGGTCAAGGGCACTTCGGAGACGATCAAGCGCGGCACGTTGGTGAAGAACATTCGCCTTAACGGTAATCCCGGTGAGATCGAATGCAGTACCAGGCAAGTGAAGGGCCTGGTGCTCAAAATCGAGTTCGTAAAGAAGGCGTGACCCTCAAGGCGGTCGAGCCGCAGGGGTAGAATGCGTTTACCGGCGGCGAGCCGTTTCGTCGGCCAACCTGTTACCCCTTACGACTGACGATATCGCTGGAGCGCCAGGACGCGTTCACCACTTCCAATTCATCCGCCGAAAATCTTTATAAAATTCCTATTTCTTTCCGCTTTGCCCCGTCTCGAACCTTTATGGCGATCGGGTCCATATTCCGCTTTGAGAAAAACGTCGGACGCCGTCACCCAAGTGGGCGGGGCGTTCTCACGTAATCGCCAAGCTGCTTCGAGCGGGCGCAAAGTGGAAAAATCAAAGCAAGGACAAGCACAATGGACATCATTGTTCTCGGGATCGGGGTTTTGTTTTTCGCCCTCTCCTTTGCCTACGTCAAAGCCTGCGACAGAATTTGAGCGATCGGGCCATGCTTGTCGATTACATCCTCGGTGGCGGCGTGACGTTGTTCCTGCTCGCCTATCTGACATACGCCCTGATCCGCCCGGAACGCTTCTGACCGGCGCACGGAAAGCCACATCATGACTATCAACGGATGGATACAGATCCTTCTCTATTGCGGGATCCTGGTTTTGCTCGTGAAGCCGCTGGGCGGCTACATGCATCGCGTCTTCACCGGCGACCGCACCTTGCTGTCGCCGGTGCTCGGCCCCGTCGAGCGGGCCCTTTACCGCCTGGCTGGAACCGGCGACCAGGAGCAGCACTGGACGGGTTATGCCGCCGCCATGCTGTTGTTCAACCTTGCCGGTTTCCTGGCGCTCTATTTCCTGCAGCGCCTGCAAGGCGGCCTGCCCTACAACCCGGCCGGCATGAGCGCGGTCGAGCCGGGGCTCGCCTTCAACACCGCCGCCAGTTTCATGACCAATACCAACTGGCAGAACTACGGCGGCGAGAGCACGATGTCCTATCTCGTGCAGATGGCCGGCCTCACCGTGCAGAACTTCCTGTCGGCGGCCACCGGCATCGCCATGGCCATGGCGCTGATCCGCGGCTTTGCCCGCGCTTCCGGCAAGTCGATTGGGAATTTCTGGGTCGATATGACCCGTGCCACGCTCTACGTGCTTTTGCCGCTCTGCGTCGTGCTCACCCTGGTCTATGTTTGGCTCGGCATGCCGCAGACGCTGGGAGCCTATGTCGACGCCACCACGCTCGAAGGCGTGCAGCAGACCATCGCCGTCGGGCCGGTCGCCTCGCAGATCGCCATCAAGATGCTCGGCACCAATGGCGGCGGCTTCTTCAACGCCAATGCCGCGCATCCCTTCGAGAATCCGGACGCCATCTCCAACCTGATCCAGATGCTGTCGATCTTCGCCATCGGCGCGGCGCTCACCAACGTCTTCGGCCGCATGGTCGGCAACCAGCGCCAGGGCTGGGCGATCCTGGCCGCTATGGGCGCGCTGTTCATCGCCGGGGTCGCGGTCTGCTATTGGGCGGAAGCCGCGGGCAATCCGCTGGTCCATGCGCTGGGCATCGACGGCGGCAACATGGAAGGCAAGGAAACCCGCTTCGGCATCGCGCTTTCGGCGCTGTTCGCGGTCATCACCACGGCGGCTTCCTGCGGCGCGGTCAACGCCATGCATGACAGTTTCACCGCGCTCGGCGGCATGATCCCGCTCATCAACATGCAGCTCGGCGAAGTCATCGTCGGCGGCGTCGGCGCCGGCTTCTACGGAATGCTGATGTTCATCCTCATCGCCGTCTTCGTCGCCGGCCTGATGGTCGGGCGCACGCCCGAATATCTGGGCAAGAAGATCGAGGCCAAGGAGGTCAAGATGGCGATGCTGGCAATCCTGTGCCTGCCGCTGGCGATGCTGACCTTTACGGCCATCGCGGTGGTCCTGCCGAGCGCCGTGGCATCGATCGCCAATGGCGGTCCGCACGGCTTCTCCGAGATCCTCTACGCCTATACGTCGGCGGCGGCGAACAACGGCTCGGCCTTCGGCGGCCTCACCGGCAACACGCCCTGGTACAACATCACGCTGGGCCTCGGCATGCTCATGGGCCGCTTCCTGGTCATCATCCCGGCGCTCGCCATCGCCGGCTCGCTGGCGGCGAAGAAGACCGTGCCCGCCTCGGCCGGCACCTTCCCGACCGACGGCCCGCTGTTCGTCGGGCTGCTGGTCGGCGTCATCGTCATCGTCGGCGGCCTGACCTTCTTCCCGGCACTCGCCGTCGGACCGATCGTCGAGCATCTGGCCGCCATCCACGGGCAGACATTCTGAGACGGAAGTGTCCTGGCTGAAACGGAAATGTCCTGGTTCAACAACAGGCATCGCAACGATCGCCATCCCGCCGACAACGGAAAGGAGGAACGGCCTCCTCCTTTCCCCACCATGTCGACATTCCTCGGCATCGCCGCCGTCATGATCGTTCTGTGGTTGCTGGCCTACGGGCTTCCGCATCTTCTTTCGGCATCCGATCGCTCGGTGCCGCTCACCAACACCGAAGCTGGAGCTTCAAAATGAGCCAGTCAAAATCAGCGAGCATCATGGATGCCGGCATCCTATGGCCCGCCATCGGCGGCGCCTTCAGAAAGCTGAACCCACGCACATTGGCCAGGAACCCGGTAATGTTCGTCGTTGCCGTCGTCTCGGCGCTGACATCAGTGCTTTTCGTCAAGGACCTCGCCAGCGGCGGCGGCAATCTCGGCTTCACCATCCAGATCATCATCTGGCTGTGGTTCACCGTGCTGTTCGCCAACTTCGCCGAAGCCGTCGCCGAAGGCCGCGGCAAGGCGCAGGCCGATTCGCTGCGCAAGGCGCGCACCGAGACCCAGGCCAAGCTCCTGACCGGCGAGGACCGGACGAAATTCAAGCTGGTGCCCGGCACCAGCCTGAAGGTGGGCGACGCCGTGCTGGTCGAGGCCGGCGACATCATCCCCTCCGACGGTGAGGTGATCGAAGGCGTGGCTTCGGTCAACGAGGCGGCGATCACGGGCGAATCGGCGCCTGTCATTCGCGAATCCGGCGGCGACCGCTCCGCGGTCACCGGCGGCACGCAGGTGCTCTCCGACTGGATCCGCGTGCGCATCACCGCCGCCGCCGGCCACACCTTTCTCGACCGCATGATCTCGCTGGTCGAGGGCGCCGAGCGCCAGAAGACCCCGAACGAGATCGCGCTCAACATCCTGCTGGTCGGCATGACGCTTATCTTCGTGCTGGCCACCGCTACCATCCCGAGCTTCGCTTCCTATTCGGGGGGCTATATCCCGGTCACGGTGCTCGTCGCTTTGTTCGTGACCTTGATCCCGACCACTATCGGTGCGCTTTTGTCGGCCATCGGCATCGCCGGCATGGACCGTCTGGTGCGCTTCAATGTGCTCGCCATGTCCGGCCGCGCCGTCGAAGCGGCCGGCGACGTCGACACGCTTTTGCTCGATAAGACCGGCACGATCACGCTCGGCAACCGCCAGGCGACCGAATTCCGGCCGGTGAAGGGCGTCACCGAGCAGGAACTGGCCGACGCGGCGCAGCTTGCCTCGCTCGCCGACGAAACACCGGAAGGCCGCTCGATCGTCGTGCTGGCCAAGGAGAAATACGCCATCCGCGCCCGCGACATGGCGACACTGCACGCCACCTTCGTGCCCTTCACCGCGCAAACCCGCATGAGCGGCGTCGACATAGACGGCTCCTCCGTGCGCAAGGGCGCGGTCGATTCCGTGCTCGCCCATGTCAACCAGTCGACCGTCGCCAGCCACGCAACGCGCCCGAACAGCGATACGATCAGGGATCTCCAGGCGATCGCCGACGAGGTCGCCAAATCGGGCGGCACGCCGCTTGCGGTCGAGCGCGACGGACGCCTGCTCGGCATCGTGCACCTCAAGGACATCGTCAAGGGCGGCATCCGCGAGCGCTTCGCCGAGCTGCGCAGCATGGGCATACGCACGGTGATGATCACAGGGGACAATCCGATGACGGCAGCGGCCATTGCGGCCGAAGCCGGTGTCGACGACTTCCTTGCCCAGGCGACGCCGGAGGACAAGCTGAAGCTGATCCGCGACGAGCAGGCCAAGGGCAAGCTGGTCGCCATGTGCGGCGACGGCACCAACGACGCGCCGGCCCTTGCCCAGGCCGACGTCGGCGTCGCCATGAACACCGGCACGGTGGCGGCGCGCGAGGCCGGCAACATGGTCGACCTCGACAGCGATCCGACCAAGCTGATCGAGATCGTCGAGATCGGCAAGGCGCTGCTGATGACACGCGGTTCGCTGACCACCTTCTCCATCGCCAATGACGTGGCCAAGTACTTCGCCATCATCCCGGCCATGTTCGCCGTGTTCTACGTCGCGCCCGGCCAGACCACAGGTCCGCTGCAGGCGCTCAACATCATGCATCTGGGGACGCCGCAGAGCGCCATCCTGTCGGCCATCATCTTCAATGCGCTGATCATCATCGCGCTGATCCCGCTGTCGCTGCGCGGCGTCAAATACCGGGCGATCGGCGCCGGGGCGCTGCTCAGCCGCAACCTGCTCGTCTACGGCCTCGGCGGCATCATCGTGCCGTTCGCCGGCATCAAGATTATCGACATGGCCGTCACGGCCCTCGGCCTTGCATAAGGGATCATTCCGATGCTCAAGCAAATCAGACCCGCGATCGTCATGATCGTCTTCTTCACCGTGCTGACCGGGCTCATCTATCCCATCGGCATGACCGGCATCGCCCAGGCGCTGTTCCCGAAACAGGCCAATGGCAGCCTGATCGAGAAGGACGGCAAGGTGGTCGGTTCCGAACTGATCGGCCAGGCCTTCGCCAGCGAACGCTATTTCCACGGCCGGCCATCGGCCGCCGGCAATGGCTACGACGCCGGCGCCTCCAGCGGCTCGAATCTGGGTCCGACCAACCCCAAGCTGATCGAGCGCATCAAGGGCGACGCGGCGAAGTTGAAGGCCGAAAACCCCAATGCGCCGGTTCCGATGGGCCTTTTCACGACATCGGGCAGCGGGCTCGATCCCGACATCAGCCCCGAGGACGCTTCTTTCCAGGTTCCGCGTGTCGCCAAGGCAAGGGGCATCGATGAAGCCAAAGTCAAGGCGCTCGTCGACAGCCATGTCGAGGACCGGGAGCTCGGCGTGCTGGGCGAGCCGGTGGTCAATGTGCTGGCCCTTAACCTCGCATTGGACGACACAGCCAAGCAATGAAGAACAGCGCCGGGGATCGACACCGTCCCCCGCGCCGTTCAAACTGGATGCCGATGCCGGACGACAGAAGCAACGTCGAAAACAGACCTTCCCCCGACGCGCTGCTCGAGCATGCCGAGCGCGAGGGCCGCGGGCGTCTGCGCATCTTTCTGGGCGCGGCACCGGGCGTCGGCAAAACCTATGAAATGCTGATGTCGGGACGCGCCAGGCTGGCCGACGGCATCGACGTGGTGATCGGCGTGGTCGAGACGCACGGCCGCAAGGAAACCCTGGCCCTCGTCGAGGGCTACGAGGTCATTCCGCGCCGCCCGGTCGAATACAAGGGACGCACCCTCGACGAGATGGACATAGACGCCATCCTGGCACGCCGCCCGGCACTGGTCCTGGTCGACGAACTCGCCCATACAAACGCGCCCGGCAGCCGTCACCCCAAGCGCTATCTCGACGTGCAGGAAATCCTGGCGCGCGGCATCGACGTCTACACGACGCTCAACATCCAGCATGTCGAAAGCCTGAACGACGTCGTCGCCCAGATCACGCGGGTCAGGGTGCGCGAGACGGTTCCCGATTCCATCATCGACCAGGCCGACGACGTCGAAATCATCGATCTGACGCCCGACGACCTGATCAAGCGGCTGGAGGAAGGCAAGGTCTATTTCCCCAACACCGCCCAGCGCGCCATCGAGAACTATTTCTCGCCGGGCAATCTGACGGCGCTGCGCGAACTGGCGCTGCGCCGCACCGCCCAGCGTGTCGACGAACAACTGCTCAACCACATGCAGTCCCATGCCATCCAGGGCCCATGGGCGGCGGGGGAAAGGGTGCTCGTTTGCCTCGACGCGCGTCCGGGCGGGGCGGCGCGCGTGCGCTATGCGCGCAGGCTGGCCGACCGGCTCCGCGCGCCATGGACGGCGCTTCATGTCGACACGCCTCGTTCGGCCGCCATGTCGGAAGAAGAGAAGGGCAGGCTGGCGAACCATCTGCGCCTCGCCGAGCAACTCGGCGCCGAGGTGACGACCATTCCGGGCCAGAACGTCGCGCAGGACATCGTGCGCCATGCGACGGCGAACAATTTCACCCATATCGTGGTCGGCAGGCCGACCCGGTCGCGCTGGCGGGAATTGATCGAGGGCTCGCTCACCTATGATCTGATCCGCAATGCCGGCGACATCAGCGTCCATGTCATCTCGGGAACCGAGCGCGATACCGACGCAGCATCGAGAAAGGTCAGGACGGCGGCCGAGCAGCGGCCGTTCCAGATATGGCCGTATCTGTTCGCCACGGCCTATGTCGCGGGCTCGCTGGCCGTCGGCACGGTTCTCGATCAGTTCCTCGACGTGCGCAATCTGGCGATCGTGCTGCTGCTGGCGGTGCTGACATCGGCGGTGACGTTCGGACTGTGGCCGGCCTTGTACGCCTGTTTCCTGAGCGCCCTTGCCTTCAACTACTTCTTCCTCGAGCCGCGCTACACGCTGACGATCAGGGATCCCGAGAGCATCGTTGCGTTTGCCGTCTTCCTCGTCGTTGCCGTCATCGCCAGCAACCTGACGGCGCGCGTGCAGCGTCAGGCCGCCGCCGCCCGCTCACGGGCGCGGGCCACGGAGGATATCTATCTGTTTTCCAAGAAGCTTGCCGGCGCCGGTACGCTCGACGACGTTCTGTGGGTCACGGCCTTCCAGATCGCCTCGATGCTGAAATTGCGGGTGGTGCTGCTTTTGCCCGAAAACGGCGCCATCACCGTCAAGGCGGGCTATCCGCCCGACGACACGCTGGCCGAGGCCGACATCGCCGCCGCCCGCTGGGCCTGGGAGCACGATCGCGCCGCCGGCCGCGGCGCCGATACGCTGCCCGGTGCGAAGCGGCTCTATCTGCCGCTACGCACCGGGCGCACGGCGGTCGGCGTGGTCGGCCTCGACAACGACAAGCAGGGTCCGCTGCTGACGCCCGAGCAGCAGCGGCTGCTCGACGCGCTGGCCGACCAGGCAGCGGTCGCCATCGAGCGCATCCAGCTCGTCGCCGACGTCGATCGTGCCAAGCTCGCGGCCGAAGCCGACAGGCTGCGCTCGGCGTTGCTGACCTCCATCTCCCATGATCTGAAGACGCCGCTCGCCGCCATCATGGGCGCGGCCGGCACTCTCAGGGAGTTCGCGCCTGATCTACCCGAGCAGGACCGGACGGAGCTGTTGTCGACGGTGGTCGACGAAGCGGAACGGCTGAACCGCTTCATCGCCAATCTGCTCGACATGACCAAGATCGAATCCGGTGCGATGGAGCCGAACTATGCGCTGCACTATGTCGGCGACGTCGTCGGCACCGCGCTCGATCGCGCCCGCAAGATCACCAGCGAGCACAAGATCGAGGTCGACATTCCGCCCGACCTGCCGATGCTGAAGCTCGACCCGGTGCTGTTCGAGCAGGTCCTGTTCAACCTGGTCGACAATGCATCGAAATATTCGCCGCCCGGCTCGACGATCCGCCTGCAGGGCTGGACCGACATCGGCTCCGTCGTGCTTCAGATCATGGATGAGGGATTGGGCATCCCTCCGCAGGATCTTGAGCGCGTGTTCGACACTTTCTACCGGGTCCGCAAGGGCGACCAGGTGCGCGCCGGTACCGGGCTCGGCCTGTCGATCTGCCGCGGCTTCATCGAGGCGATGGGCGGCACGATCTCGGCCGCCAACCGGACCGACCGTTCGGGTGCTGCCTTCACCATCAGGATGCCGGTGCCGGCGGAACTGTCCGGCAATCGCATCGGCTCCAGCGCGGATCAGCCTCGATGACCAATTCGAACGTCAGGATACTGGTCGTCGATGACGAGCCGCCGATCCGCAAGTTGCTCCGGGTCGGCCTCGCCAGCCAGGGCTACGCGGTCAGCGAGGCGCCGAACGCCAAGGCGGCTATCGAGCTGATGGTGCAGGAAAAACCGGATCTCGTGCTGCTCGACCTTGGCCTGCCCGGCATGAGCGGCCATGAACTGCTGCGCAAATGGCGCGACGACGGCCTCGATATGCCGGTGGTCATTCTCTCCAGCCGCGCCGACGAGGCCGGCATCGTCGACGCGCTCGAACTCGGCGCCGACGACTACATCACCAAGCCGTTCGGAATGAACGAGCTGGTGGCGCGCATCCGCGTGGCACTGCGGCACAAGTTCCAGCAGCAGGGCGAGAGGCCGGTGTTCCAAACCGGTGATCTCAGCGTCGACCTGGTCAAGCGCATCGTCAAGGTCGGGGGCAAGGAGGTAAAGCTGTCGCCCAAGGAATACGACATTCTGCGCATTCTCGTGCAGTATGCGGGCAAGGTTCTCACGCACCAGTTCCTGCTGAAGCAGGTGTGGAACGATTCGACCGACGTGCAGTATCTGCGGGTCTATGTCCGGCAGTTGCGGCAGAAGATCGAGAAGACGCCGGACCAGCCGCGCTACATCACCACCGAGACCGGCGTCGGCTACCGCCTGCGCGAGGTCGAATAAGCGTTGCCTGGCCTGATTAGCCGACAGCTTCCGGCAGCCGGTTCGCGGCCGTCGATGTGCGCAAGGCGGCGAGGCAGCCAATGATGCCGAGCGGCACGAAGGCGAGGAACAGCCAGGTCGCCACATCAGCCGCCGCGTCCCGGTTCAGGCCTTGCGAAAAGCCGCTGGCATTGGCGACGATGCCGGCAAGGGCGGCACCCACCGCATAGCCGATGCGTTGCATGGTCGGCACCGCGGCCGAGGCGATGGTCTGCTCATCACCCGGCGCGGAGGCCACGATGACGCGCGTCAGGAACGGCCAGGCAACGCCGAAGCCGCCACCCTGCAAAAGGGCGCATACCAGGATCAGCGGGATCGAGCCTGCCGGGATGGTGTAGGCGAAACCAGCGAGGCCGGTGGCGATCATCAGGGCGCCGATGACGATGATCGATCTCTCACGCTCCTGTGGCGCGTTGGCGACAAGGATCGACAGGATCGACCAGGCGATCGATTCGGCGGCGATGATGTAGCCGGTGGTCAGGAGCGGAACGTGGTGCAGCGTGGTCAGAAGCAGCGGGCCGTAAATGGCAAAGGAACAGGTCGCCACCGAGAAGGCGGCGACCATGGTCATGCCGCTGCCGACCGGCGTGCGCCACGAGAACAGCTGCGAGGGGAAAAGCCGCGATTTCGGCTTCAGCGCATCGATACGGAAAAACAGCACAAGGCCGACCAGGCCGAGCACCATCAGCAGCGATGAGCGCAGAAGGGCGATGTCGACGCCCGCCGAGGCGATCAGCACGACGGCGACGGCAAGGCAGCCAAGCGCTATGAGCGGGAAGGGTGGTGCCTTGCCCGCGCCGGCACTCGGCCTCGTCGCTTCCGGCGTGTCGAGCACGACGAAGCTCGCCAGCGCCATCGCCGCACCGCCGAACACGAAGATGCCGAACGCCCAGCGCCATGACAGAAGCTCTGTCATGATCGCGCCAAGCATCGGCCCGCTGAAGGCGGCGACGCCCCAGATCGCCGACATGATACCGAAAAGCTGCGGCCAGATGGCCCGCGGAAACAGGCGCTCCACCGAGACGAAAGCCAGCGACACCAGCGCGCCGCCGCCCAGGCCCTCGATCAGGCGCCCGGCCAGGAACAATTGCATCGAGGGCGCGGTGGCGCAGATCAGCGCGCCGGCCGCGTAAAGCAGCGCCGCGACCACCATGTTGGTGCGCAGTGCCACATAGCTGACCAGCCGTCCGGCCGCGGCACCGGCGACGATGGCGCCCAGTTCATAGATCGCCAGCGACCAGCCGACGAGCTGCACGCCCGCCAGTTCGCCGATCATGGCGGGCATGACGGTCGCCACCATCGTCTCGTTGGTGGCGTGCAGCAGGATGCCGAGGCTGATGAAGCAGAAGCGCGCGAGGTCGCCGCTCGCCCACAATGCGCGCCAGTCGACCCTGTTTGTGCTGATGTCGGTCACTTCGGTCCCTCGAATTTCATATCCCGATGCAAACGCATGGCGCCAGGAGCCGGCTCGGGGGTCCGGCAGGACCATGGTCGGATGGGTTTGTAGAACCTCAACCAAGCTTGAGCTCAAGCGATTTTTTGGACATGTTCGTGGATGCCCGCATCCCTGGCCGGCCGGCATCGCCGGCCAATCAGTTCTCCGTGCTGCGCAGCTGGAACTGGCTGACACCGATGGCGAAATTGATGCCGGTCTGGGTCTGCAGGCTGAGCGGCTGCAAGGTGAAGGACTGCGAGGAGCCGCCAACCAGCAGATTGGCCCCGGCGCCGACGGTTGCCGTCACCTCGGCGCTGGCGCCGACATAGTCGCCGGCCAATGCGCCCGGCGCGTAGATGTTCTTCAGCGGCGTCAGCACCAGCCATCGCATCACCGCCTGCTTGGTCGTGCCGATGTCGAGGCCGTATTTGTTGACGGCACCGAAATAGGCTTCCGGCGCGAAAGTCTTGTCGGCAGGGGTGAAGGTGCAGCTCAGATCCTTGCTCGAGCCGAAGATGAAGCCGGTGCCGCCCGATATGGCGCATTCAAGTGTGCCGAGCTCGATGCCCTGGTCCTGTGCCTGGGCCAAGGCGGGGCTGGCAATGGCAACGATGGCAGCAAGGATCATTTTGCGTGTCATGGGCCCCTCGTGCATTCGCTGCAGCCATCTTTGAGGAGCAGATGACACTGCTTCGCGAGCGAAGGATGCCAGGTCAGTGCACGGGGTCCGGTCGGTGATCGTCGGGCTTTGGCCGGCAACCGTCTATGGCGGGATGTATCGTCCACTGGTTCTGAGGCTCCTGCTGGGATGCGACGGTCAATGGCGATCCTGCCGTCTCAACGGCTTCACACCAGCGCGCGGGGCTGCCGTCGGGAACCGGGGATTCGTTCCAGCTGCCGTTCCAGGTGCCGATCTTCTGACAGTGCTTGATGGGATGGATTTCGTTCCAGCCGTCATGTGCCGAATCGTAGACCCACGTTCCCTTGACGAACAGGATGTCCGCGCCGCGGCGCGTCGGATCGTTGACGTGAAGATCGCCGAGATTCTCGTCGAGATCCGTCGGATTGGCTGTGTCGAGCAGGCCGACTATGCCGCCTATGATGACGATGACCGCCGCGATGAGCGACAGGACCGCGCAGGCGATCCAGCCGAAGAAGGGAATGGCGCAAGCAACCGCGGCGGCCGTGGCGACTGGAATTGCGGCAAGGCAGGCTATCATGAGGTCGTAGACGCCGGCGCCTTCGAACTCGCAATGCAGCACCGCGGTCGGGTCGTCATTGGCCCATTGGCGCGCTTCCTGACCTTTCCAGTCGAGGCCCGCGCCCTGGATCGCAGGCGTGTTGGCGATCAGGCGTCCAAACGGCGCTATCTTTTCGGCCGTTGCCTGGTTGGTGAATTCGACGACATTGCCCGGCACCAGATTGAGACTGTAGTCGGTGTCGAACCGGTCCAGTCCCGACTTCTCCTCCGGCGGATCGACCTTGAGCAGCCAGCCCACCGCGCATTCGTCGCCACCGAGACAGATCAGCCGGTCGTACAGCCACCAGCGGCAATAGGCCAATATGGCCGCAAGCGCCACCAGCATGGCGGCCGGTCCGGGAAGGGCGCCCACAAGGATGAGCGGCAAAGCGACCACGGCCGCCGCAATGATCATCTGCCCGTATTGTTTGCCGTGGTGATTTCCGACCGATACGCATTTGGTGTAGTGCCGATAAGCCATGGCGACCCCCTATCGCTCGACATAGAGCGTCACGCCGCCGGCGAGGCCGCGGGCCGAGAAAGCATGAACGTTGATTGCCTTACGGCCGGTGAAACCGGCTGGCGGTTCAATATTGACAGTGACGGGGATTTCCTCACCCGGGGCAAGGTCCGCTTGTGCGGGCTCGAACGTGACAAGCCAGCCGGCGGGCAAAGGATGCGATTGACGGGTGTGGCCGACAGGCACTGCCGCGATGGTGCCGGGGAAGGTGCGCAAGGGCCGGCGACGCGGCCTCGGGCGAGGGCGCGGCTCACAGACCGGCAATTCAGGAAGGGAATAGGCATCGGCCTCGAGACGAAATCCCATCCTCTCCCGCTCGCCATTGCGCAGGCGAAATTCAAATCTTGCGGGCGAATGGGCGACACCGACGGTGGTGTTGTCCTGGCCTAGGTTGTTGTTCGGGTTCGCATCGTCGAGCCAGTCGAGCAGGACCTGGATGCAATAGTGACCAGGCGCTGCCGGAGTTCGCCATTTGACCGACGCGAAAGCCGGATGGTTGGCCCCGCCCTTGACGCCGAGATCGGTCCTGGTCTCATCGATCCAATGCGACACCGTGCCGATGCCGAAACTCAGATAGGAGAATTTCACCGGCAGATCGACGACCGGGGCCTCGGTCGAGTTGTTCCAGATACGGGCGACGATTTCATATTCGGTGTCGGGCGCCAGCATATGTGGTGCGACAGGATTGCCGCCGCTTCGGATCTCGATGTCGGGGTTGTCCCATGTGACGGCGAGGCCCTGGCCCATCAAATAATACTGCGCGTAGATCAGGGGATCCGGGCGTTTATAGGCGGGGTCGCTGATCTTGACGCAACGTTGCGGCCCGCTTCGGTCCAACCGATCGGGGAGCTTCATTCTTTCGCAGAGCAATCTGGCGAGGGCGCAGATCCGGGCAGCGATCTGGCGCAGGTTCGATGGCCACTCGGTGAACGCGTCGGCGAGCGCGTTCAGGAAATCCAGTACTTTGGGGAGCGGGTTCATGGCCAGTCCGCGGCCATTTCGTCAACGTCGCTGTCGACGCATGAAAAACCAGACAGCGGCAATCAAGAATGGTGCGAGTATCAGAAGAAGTTCGAAGGATCCCGACCCGCCATCGGGCGAAAATCCGAATAACTGCTCGATGAAATCCATCACGGCCTCCGGCAGCTGCAACAAAATTGCATTCGACGATGTCTTTACATCTGCCGGAGCTCGCGCGCATTTTCGCGCAGAGCCAGCAACATTTCCGGTTGGTAGCACAGAACGAGCAAGTCTTCCATCGGCAATAATTTCGATCTGCTAGCTTGGCCTGGTCGCAGCAGTTCGCAAATGCAAAGCGCGCGGCGGAACCAAGTCCACCGCGCGCTATTTTGATCATCGCGCGGTTGCCGTCCGTGCCGAGAAGATCAACGTGCCGTTACTTGAGAGAGTGGATCAGCTCAAGCGAGGTCACGGCAACGGCCAGGTTGACGCCGGTCTGCGCCTGGACGCTGAGCGGCTCCAGCATGAAGGCGCTGTCGAAGCCGCCGACCAGCAGATTGGCGCCGCCGCCGGTCACGACGCTCGCCTCGGCATTGACGCCGTAATAGCTGCCGGCAAGGTCGCCCGCGTCGCGGTCACGGGTCGCGGCAAACACGGCCCAGGCGAGTTGGCCCTGGTGCGTCTTGCCAACATCGACGCCGAGCTTGGAGATGACGCCGGTGTAAATCTCGGCCGGACCGTGATGATAGGGGCGGAAGACACAGGACACGCCCTTGTTGGATGTCACGATGTAGCCGGTGCCGCCGTCGATGGTGCAGTCGAGCGTGCCGAGCTGCAATCTGCCGGCGCTTGCCGGTGCAACAGCGAACATGGTCGTGGCGAGCGCAGCGGCGCAGACGAGTTTCTTGGTCATGGGAGGTCCTTTCGCAAAACGCTTCAAAGTAACGGCTGGGTGGCCAGACCGTTCCGCTGAAACCTTGGCGCGAACAAGGCAGGCGATCACGGCTTGCAGCGGGGTCAGCGCGCGGTTGCCGGATTGATGGCGATCTGCGGCGATACGTGTCCTTTCGGACACGCATCCGACGCGTGTGGGCTTGGCCGGCCTTGCCTGATCTCAGCTGACGCGGGCGAGGCCATCCTTGGCAGGCTGGTAGGTGGGATCGAGCCGAACGGCTTCGCGGTAGGACTTGGCCGCCTTGGCCTTGTCGCCGCGCCGCTCGTAGATCAGCGCCTGGTTGGACCAGGCCTCGGCGTTCTTGCCGTCGAGCTTGATGGCCATGTTGAAATCGGAGAAGGCATTGTCCTCGTCATTGGTGGCGAGGTAGGAAAGGCCGCGGCCATTATACGGCTCGGCGGCGTCCGGGGCCAGCGAGATGGCGGTCGAGAAATCCTCGATAGCGAATTTGTGCTGGCCCTGGCTCTGATAGATCAGGCCCCGATTGTGATAGGCGCGGGCATCGGTCGTGTCGAGCTGGATCGCCTTCTGGAAATCGTTGAAGGCTTCCTGGGTGCGGCCGGCCTTCCGGTAGAGATTGCCGCGGCCGATATAGGCGGCATCGTAGTTGCCGTTGATCTGGATCGAGCGGTTGTAGTCCGCCAGCGCTGCTTCCTGATTGCCGAGGAAGCGCTGGATGAGCGCACGGTTCGAATAGGCCTGGTAGAAATTCGGGTTAAGCTGGATGGCCTGGTTGAAATCCTTGAGCGCCGCCTGGTACTGGCCGCCCCGGCCATAGGCCGAGCCGCGCACATTGTAGCCTTCAGGATCCTGCGGATTGCGCTGAATCACCGCCGACAGCGATGAGATGTTCTCGCTCGACCCTTGCGCCTTGTCGATGTTGTTGAACTCGCCGGTCGGGCCCGAGGTCTGGCAGCCGGCAAGCATCAATCCGGAAAGCAGGGCTGTCGCCAGGGCAAAGCCACGAAATGTGGTTTTGCTCTCCACGCTGATTGCGTTCATGTCTGCCCTGTCCTCACTTGCCGCGTCATTCAGGTCCGGATCCCCCCTCCGGGCCGGGTCACATCAAAATAAAAAGGTGGCGGCGATTCCGCATCGCGCCACCCTTGGTATCCTTCGAAAAGGACGAAATATAGGCGTTAATCAGCGCGGCGGACGCGCTGCACCGGCGGCACCGCCGGCAGCCACCGGACGCGGCGTCATCGGCAGCAGGCCTTCGCGCTGTGCGCGCTTGCGGGCCAACTTGCGGGCGCGGCGAACGGCTTCGGCCTTTTCACGGGCGCGCTTCTCGGAAGGCTTCTCGTAGTGACCGCGCATCTTCATTTCGCGGAAGATGCCTTCGCGCTGCATCTTCTTCTTGAGAGCGCGAAGCGCCTGATCAACATTGTTGTCGCGGACGAGTACCTGCACGGGCAATCCTGTCTTTCGGGTTTGATATCAACAGGCAAGCGGCCATAGCCACTAGCCTCCGCGGCGATTTACACCACGAATTGTGGCGGCTGATAGCAGAATCACGCCGCGCTGTCCACAGCCGAAATGAACGGAGGCGGCCAATTCGCCCAGCGGGCGCTCGCAAGATAGGCAGCCAACTACGCGGTGGCCAGATGCAACCGCTCAAAATCCTCGAAGAATTCGCCATAGTCGCAGGTTATCTCTTCGCCCGCCGCTATGTCGCGGGTCGCGGTTGCCCCGCCATATTGCGAAAAGTCCGTGTTCGGCGTCGCCGAATGGTTCATGAAGCGGCCATTGTCGACCTCATAGACCACGAAGCCGGGCCGGTCGGGACTGGGATAGGCGTAGCGGTCGAGCAGTTCCCTGAGATGCGAGGGTGCCGCCTGGTATTTTTCCAGCGGGATCAGCCGGTCGAAATCCGGGTCGAGCCGCCAGATCGAGGCGCCTTTCCTGATTGGCTCGGCGGCGAACACGCCGACGCCCTCGATTGCGCTTTGGGCGACATAGGTTTTGATCAGCAGCATGGTTCCGGCCCGTTTCCAAGGAGAGAACGGAATCGTCAATTCGAGCCCAAATGCAAGCCCGGATTGCGACATCGCGGCCCGCGTTGATCCGCATGCCGGCGCCGAAACCGTTCACGTCCGGTTGATCGACACGCCGCCGTCGGCGAACAGCGCCGTTCCGGTGGTGAAGCTTGATGCGTCGGAGGCAAGATAAAGCGCCGAGCGGGCGATCTCTTCCGGCCGGGCCATCCGCTTCAGGGCATGGATGCCTTCGACGAACGTGCGGGCCTCGGGCGTGGTTGTGGTCGCGCCGGGCGTGTCTGTGCCGCCTGGCAGCAGTGCGTTGACGCGCAACCCCTTCGGCCCGTACTCGGCGGCCAACACTTGCGTCAGGCCGATCAGGCCGGCCTTGGCCGCGGCGTAGGCCGCCATGCCTGGCATGCCGACGGTATAGCCAACGAAGCTGGAGGTGAAGACCAGCGATCCGCCGCCACGCTCCAGCATCGCCGGTATCTGATGCCTGGCGGCCAGATAGGCGCTGGTCAGATTGGTATCCATCGTGTCATGCCACGACGCCGGCGGCAGGTCCGGCAGCGGCGCCATCATGCCGACAGCGCCGGCATTGTTGAATGCAATGTCGAGACCACCGAAGCTACCGGTCGCGAGATCGACCAGCGCCTTCGCATAGGCTTCGTCCCTGACGTCGCCGGCAAGAGCGATCGCAGTGCCGCCGGTTTCCACGATCTCCTCGACAAGCCTATCGAGCTCGGCCTGACGGCGCGCGGCGGCGACGACCTTGGCTCCTTCCTCGGCAAAGAGCTTTGCAGTGGCGCGGCCGATGCCGGAACTGGCGCCAGTGACGATGGCGATCTTGTTGGCGAGTGCGAGCATGTTTCTGTCATCCTTCCGCTAAGCCGGCCTTGGCGGTCGGATGCGTCGTCGCAAATGAGCATGGCCGCAGCCACCCGAAAGCTGCGAACCCGCCGATTTTCCCTGGCCTCGCACGCCGCGGCCGGTTGCGGCGCAAAACGGCAAGAGCCGTCGCAAACAGCGCAAGGGTGGCAGCGCTGTTTCGCTAGTGATACACCTCGCGCGCCGGGGGAAATTGCTAGCCCGGCCGCAAATCCGCGAGACTTTGGCGCGAGGCTGGAACGTGAAGAAATACTCTGTATTCGCCATCGCGCGTGAGGCCATGCGCGGCCACAAGGGCTGGGAGGAGCAATGGTCCTCGCCGGAGCCGAAGAAGGAATACGACGTCGTCATCGTGGGCGCCGGCGGCCATGGCCTGGCTACCGCCTATTATCTCGCCACCGTGCACGGCATCACCAATGTCGCGGTGCTGGAGAAGGGCTGGCTCGGTGGCGGCAATACCGGCCGCAACACCACCATCATCCGCTCCAACTACCTCTATGACGAGAGCGCTGGCATCTACGACCATGCGCTGAAATTGTGGGACGGGCTCAGCCAGGAGCTCAATTACAACGTCATGTATTCGGCGCGCGGCGTCATGATGCTGGCGCACAATGTGCACGACATCCAGGTGCTGAAGCGCCATGTCCACGCCAACCGGCTGAACGGCATCGACAATGAATGGCTCACACCCGAGCAGGCGAAGGAATTCTGCCCGCCGCTCAATATTTCCAGGGATGCGCGCTACCCGGTCGTCGGTGCCGCCTTGCAGCGGCGCGGCGGCACGGCGCGCCATGACGCGGTCGCCTGGGGGTATGCGCGCGGCGCCTCGGCGCGGGGCGTGCACATCATCCAGAATTGCGAGGTCACCGGCGTCAAGCGGGCGGCCAATGGCGCGGTGACCGGTGTCGAGACGACGCGCGGCTTCATCGGCGCCAAGAAGGTCGGCGTGGTCGCGGCCGGCCATTCCTCGGTCATTATGAACATGGCCGGCGTGCGCATGCCGCTGGAAAGCTATCCGCTGCAGGCGCTGGTGTCGGAGCCGGTCAAGCCTGTCGTTCCCTGCGTGGTGATGTCGAACACGGTGCATGCCTATATCTCGCAGTCCGACAAGGGCGAACTGGTGATCGGCGCCGGCACCGACCAGTACGTCTCCTACTCGCAGACCGGCGGCCTGCACATATTACAGCATACGCTGGACGCAATCTGCGAGATGTTCCCGATCTTCACGCGCATGAAGATGCTGCGCTCCTGGGGCGGCATCGTGGACGTCACGCCCGACCGCTCGCCGATCCTGGCCAAGACGCCGGTGCCCGGCCTCTACGTCAATTGCGGCTGGGGCACGGGCGGCTTCAAGGCGACACCCGGCTCCGGCCATGTCTTTGCCCACACCATCGCCAGGGACGATCCGCATCCGATCAACGCGCCCTTCACCATCGAGCGTTTCCGCACCGGCCGGTTGATCGACGAGGCGGCGGCGGCGGCGGTGGCGCATTGACGATGACTGAGCTGTAGGAACGAAAACATGCTTCTCATCCGCTGCCCCTATTGCGAGGAAGAGCGTCCGGAACTTGAGTTCCGCAACGCCGGCGAGGCGCATATCGCGCGCTCGGCCAACATGTCAGGCGAGAGCGACGAGGATTTCGAAAAATTCTTCTTCATCCGCTCGAATCCCAAAGGCATCATCTATGAGCGCTGGCGACACATGCATGGCTGTGCGCGCTTCTTCAACGCCGTGCGCGACACCGTCACCGACAAGTTCGTCATGACCTACAAGGCCGGCGAGCCGAAGCCTTCCAAGCTGCCCAAAAACTCCAGCGAAGTGGTTGCCAAATGAGCGGCGCGTTCCGCATACCGAGCGCCGGCCGCCTGAGCCAGGCCAAGACCGCCCGCTTCAGCTTCGACGGTCAGTCCTTCGTCGGCATCGAAGGCGATACGCTGGCTTCGGCGCTGCTGGCCAACGGCGTGCACCTGGTCGGCCGCTCGTTCAAATATCACCGGCCGCGGGGCGTGCTGTCGGCCGGCGCGGAGGAGCCCAACGCGCTGGTGCAGATCGTGCGCGACGACGCGCGCAAAACGCCGAATGTTCGCGCGACCGTGCAGGAACTCTATGACGGACTCGCCGCCAACTCGCAGAACCGCTGGCCGTCGCTGTCCTTCGACGTCAGCGCGGTCAACGATCTGGCGTCGCCGCTGTTTTCGGCCGGCTTCTACTACAAGACCTTCATGTGGCCGAAGGCGGCCTGGAAGAGCCTCTACGAACCCAAGATCCGGGAAGCCGCCGGGCTTGGCGTGTCCCCCGACAGGCCGGACCCCGACCATTATTCGTCGCGTTACGCTCATTGCGACGTGCTGGTGCTGGGCGGCGGTGCGGCCGGCATCGCGGCTGCATTGGCAGCGGCTGAAACCGGCGTGCGGGTCATTCTGGCCGATGAGCAGGCCGAATTCGGCGGCAGCCTGCGCTTCGAGAGCGGCGCGAAAATCGACGGCCAGGGCGGCTTTGCCTGGGCGCAGGCGGCGATCGCCAGGCTGAAAGGCATGGACAATGTCCGCGTGCTGTCGCGCACGACTGCCTTCGGCTACTACGCACAGAACTTCGTCGGCCTGGTCGAACGGGTCAGCGATCATTTGCAAAATCCCGGCCACGACCTGCCGCGCGAGCGGCTGTGGCAGGTGCGCGCCAGGCGCGTGGTGCTGGCGTCCGGGGCCATCGAGCGCCACATGGTGTTCGCCAACAACGACCGGCCGGGCATCATGCTGGCCTCGGCCGCGCGCACCTATCTCAATCACCATGGCGTCGCGGTCGGAAAAAACGTCGGCGTCTACACCGCCAATGATTCCGCTTACGCGGCGGCGATCGACCTGAAGAAGGCCGGCGTCAACATCGCGGCTATCGTCGATCTGCGCGACAATCCGACAGGGCCGGTGATCGATGAAGCAAGGATGCTCGGCATCGAGATCAATTTCGGCCGCGCGGTGATCCGCGCCGGAGGCAAGCTGCGCGTCTCGTCGATGACGGTGCAGCCGAAGAATGGTGGCGGCGAGCGCACCATTGCGGTCGATGCGATCCTGATGTCGGCCGGCTGGACGCCGTCGGTGCACCTGTTCTCGCAGTCGCGCGGCAAGGTCGCCTTCAACGACGAAACCAAGCGCTTCGTGCCCGGCACCTACGCGCAGGACTGCGTCTCTGTCGGCGCCTGCAACGGCACGGACGGCCTGTCGGCGACCCTCGACGAGGCCTATGCGGCAGGGGCCAAGGCGGCAAGGGACGCCGGCGCAAAGACTGCCAAGGGTACAAGGCCAAAAGTCGACGCCTCGGAAAGCTGGTCGCGTGGCATGCTGGGCGCCGCCCCCGGCGCCGGTCCGGATACGACGGTGAAGGCCTTCGTCGATTTCCAGAACGACGTCACCGCCAAGGACATCCGCCAGGCGGTGCATGAGGGCATGCGCTCGATCGAGCACGTCAAGCGCTTCACCACCAACGGCATGGCGACCGACCAGGGCAAGACCTCGAACATGCACGGCCTGGCGATTGCCGCCGAGACGCTTGGCAAGCCAATCCCCGAGGTGGGCCTCACCACGTTCCGCGCCCCCTATACGCCGGTGACCTTCGGCGCCATCGTCAGCCATGCGCGCGGTCCGCTGTTCGATCCGACGCGCAAGACGGCGATCCATCCCTGGGCTGAAGCCCAAGGCGCCGTGTTCGAGGATGTCGGGCAGTGGAAGCGCGCCTGGTATTTCCCCAGGGGTGGCGAGGACATGCATGCGGCGGTCGACCGCGAGTGCGTCGCGGTTCGAAACACGGCTGGCCTGTTCGACGCCTCGACGCTCGGCAAGATCGAGGTGGTCGGTCCCGATGCGGCCAAGTTCATGGAACTGCTCTACACCAATCCGTGGGAAAAGCTGGAGCCCGGCCGCTGCCGCTACGGCATCATGCTGCGCGAGGATGGCTTCATCTATGATGACGGCGTCGTCGGCAGGCTGGCGCCCGACCGGTTCCATGTGACGACGACGACCGGCGGCGCGCCGCGCGTCATGAACCACATGGAGGACTATCTCCAGACCGAGTTCCCGCATCTCAATGTCTGGCTGACCTCGATCACCGAGCAATGGGCTGTCATCGCCGTGCAGGGGCCGAAGTCTCGCGACATCATCGCGCCGCTGGTCGAAGGCATCGACATGTCGGACGAGGCGCTGCCGCACATGTCGGTACGCGAGGGCAAGATCTGCGGCGTGCCGACAAGGCTGTTCCGCATGTCGTTCACCGGCGAGCGCGGCTTCGAGGTCAATGTGCCGGCCGATTACGGCCAGGCCGTCTGGGAAGCGCTGTGGGCCGAGGGCCAGAAGCATGGCGCCACCGCCTACGGCACCGAGGCGATGCACGTGCTGCGCGCCGAGAAGGGCTACATCATCGTCGGCCAGGACACCGACGGCACGGTGACGCCCAATGATGCCGGCCTCGACTGGGCCGTCGGCAAGAAGAAGGCCGATTTCGTCGGCATTCGCGGCCTGACGCGGCGGGACCTGGTCGCCAAGGGCCGCAAGCAACTGGTCGGCCTCAAGACCAAGGATCCCAAGGTGGTGCTGGAGGAAGGCGCGCAGATCGTGGAGGATCCCAGGCAGGCGATCCCGATGAAGATGATCGGCCATGTCACGTCGAGCTATTGGTCGCAGAATTGCGGCCGCTCGATCGCTCTGGCGCTGGTCGCCGGCGGTCGCGCACGCACGGGCGACACGCTCTACGTGCCGATGCCTGGCGGGACGATCGAAGTGGAGGTTTCCGGCATGGTGTTCTTCGACGAAACGGGAGGCCGCCTCAATGGCTAAGGCAGTCGCGAAAAAGACGGCTTCGGCCGCATCGCCGGCGGCCGAGCGCCGTCCGGCGCTGGCCGGGCGCGCTATCTCCGCCGCCGGCGTCAAGGTAGAGGTGCTGCCGCCGGCCGAACGGATCTCGCTGCGCGCTCCGGAGGCGTCGCTTGCCGCCTTGTCGAAGGCGCTCGGCGTGACCATGCCGAAAAAGCCGAAGACGTCCGTGTCGAAAGGCGGGCGCACCGCGCTGTGGCTTGGGCCGGATGAATGGATGATCATCGACGAGGCCGGCAAAGACCCGCTCGCCGATTGTGCAAAGATTTCCGCCTTGCATTCCGCTGTCGGCATCTCGCATCGCAACGTTGCGATATCGGTCGCCGGTCCGGCCGCGGCCGCGGCAATCAATTCGGGCTGCCCGCAGGATCTGTCGCTCCAAGCCTTCCCGGTGGGTGCCGCCTCGCGTACCATTCTCGGCAAGGCCGAGATCGTTCTGCTGCGCACGGCGCAAGACGCTTTTCGGGTCGAGTGCTGGCGTTCCTTCTCGGATTATGTCTTTACTTTCCTCTCCGAGGGAGCACGCGACGCGGCGGCCTGATCCCGGAACGTTTGCCGCCCGCGCCCATTTGCGGCAACAGGTCGAGGGAGAATGCCGATGCCATCGAAGTCCACGCCGAAGTCGCCCGGGAAAAGCTCGGCCGTGCGCTCCCTGGAGCATGAGCGGCATCACGGCGCCGACGCCGAAGAGGAACTCGAGGAAGGCCTCGAGGATACGTTCCCGGCCAGCGATCCTGTGTCGATCACGGGGACGGCTATCCCCGGCGCCCCCGCAAGGCCGGGCAAAGCCAAGACCGTTCCCGGACGCAAACCGCGCTGATTTCCCCAGCTTCGGTTGAGGAGCCATCTTTCCAAGACGGCGCCAAGTGGGATATTCAAAGCGCTTTGGGAGATCGTAAAATGCCGGTAAAAGCCGTCGTCTGGGGCGAGAATGTCCATGAGCAGACCAATGCCGCCGTGCGCGGCCTTTATCCATTGGGCATGCATGGGACCATCGCAGCCGCGCTCAACCAGGATAAGGGCATCGAGGCGACCACCGCCACCTTGCAGGAGCCGGAGCACGGCTTGAGCGAAAGCCGGCTGGCTGCCACCGATGTCCTGCTCTGGTGGGGCCATGCCGCCCATGGCGAGGTCAAGGACGAGATCGTCGAGCGCGTGCAGAAACGGGTCTGGGAAGGCATGGGTCTGATCGTGCTCCATTCCGGACACTATTCGAAGATCTTCAAGCGGCTGATGGGCACGCCTTGTTCGCTGAAATGGCGCGAAGCGGGCGAGCGCGAGCGCGTCTGGGCCATCAACCGCGGCCATCCGATCGCGCAAGGCATCGGCGAGTGCCTGGAGATCGGCGAGACGGAGATGTATGGCGAGCCCTTCGCGGTGCCGGAGCCGCTGGAGACGGTGTTCGTCTCCTGGTACGAAGGCGGCGAAGTCTTCCGGTCGGGGCTGACCTATCAGCGCGGCGCCGGACGGATCTTCTATTTCTCGCCCGGCCACGAGACCTACCCGATCTACCACAATGAAGGCGTGCAGCAGGTGCTGCGCAACGCCGTGCATTGGGCGCACAATCCCGCACCCGCATGGTCCGGCATCATCAATGCGCCGAACGTGCCGACAGACCAGGCCAAGGAGAAGATCGTCCAGAAGGGCCTGCGCCTGCATGCCGACGGCGACAAGGGCCTGAGTTAGGCGTGAGTTGAAGATGCACCGCCTCCTTCTGCTCGGCACCGGTGGCATTGCCGGACATCACGTCGAGGAGTTCGCCAGGATTCCAGGCTGCACAATCGTCGCCTGCGTCGACCAGGTGCCGGGCCAGGCGGCGAGGTTCGCCGCCGCCAACCAGATCAGCCAGTCTTTCGAGAGCCTGGAAGCGGCGATCGGCTGGGGTGCGTTCGATGCGGCCATCAATGCGACGCCGGATGGCGTGCACAAGGCCACGACGCTGGCGCTGCTTGCCCATGGGAAACACGTCTTTTGCGAAAAGCCGCTGGCGCCGAACCATGCCGACGCGCTTGCAATGACGGAAGCGGCCGAGGCGGCCGGGGTCGTCAACATGGTCAACCTGACTTACCGCAACTCGCCGGCGATCGAGGAAGCGCGACGCATGGTGCAGGCCGGCGAGATCGGCGCATTGCGCCATGTCGAGGCGAGCTACAAACAGAGCTGGCTGGTCAGCAAGTCATGGGGCGACTGGCGCATCGAGGACAAATGGCTGTGGCGCCTGTCCAACCGGCACGGCTCGACGGGCGTGCTCGGCGATGTCGGTATCCACATTCTGGATTTCGCAAGCTATGGTGCCGACCAGGACATCGCCACCCTGCACGCCGACCTGGTGACGTTTCCCAAGGCCGAAGGCGATCGGATCGGCGATTATGTGCTTGATGCCAACGACAGTGTCGCAATGACGGCGCGGTTCAAATCCGGGGCGCTCGCGACGATCGTCGCCAGCCGCTACATGACCGGCCACGCCAACGACCTGTCGCTGGCCATGCATGGCACCAAGGGCGCCATCAAGGTCAACACAGACGGCAAGATTTCGCGCCTGTCGGCCTGCCTGGGCGAGGACATCGACCAGCAACGTTGGCGGACACTGGCGCTGCCGGATGTGAAGCGCAACGCGCTGCGTTTCGCCGAAGCGCTCGATACGGGAAGGAACGGCGATCCATCCTTCCGTCGCGCCGCCGACATGCAGAGGCTGATCGACGCGGCCTTCGAGAGTTCGTCGGCCAGACTGCCGGTCACGATCGCCTGAATCACATCTGGTCGACTGCACCGGCCAAACGTGTGTTGCCGTTATCAGAACGCGCTCGGTACGATCCAGGGATTGATGCTGATGCCGAGACGCGGCCCCTTGCCTTCAGCGGTATTTTCCGTGGCGCCCTTTTTCTCGAGCGAGCCGGTCGATGCGCAATCGAGCTTCACATTGGCCTTGGTGTCGACGCAGGTCGCGGCGGGCACGTGCTTGACCGGGTGTGTCGTGTTGGCGGCAAGGGCCGAGCCCGAAAGTGCCAGCACGGCAGCGAGGGTGAGGAGGGTCTTTTTCATTGTCCGTCTCCGGGTTCGATGGGTGAATTTGTTCTCGTACGTGTACGGTATTCCGTACAAATACGCCCACCGATCGCGGAGTTCAAGCCAGAAAATCGTACGCGTACGGAAATTTTTTGTTAACCAAGAAAATCCGCCCCGCTTGGCACGTTAAACGCGGAGCGGCGATGAAGCGTGGATACGCAAGGAGATATCGTTCAGCAGTTGACCTGTGTCTCGGTCAGCGGGGGCACGTTCTGTGTGCTGAGCGTGGCAAGGGTGAAATCGCACATCCGTTTCACGAAAGCCTGCGGATCGCCGAAGGGGTAGAAGGGGAAGGTGATCAGCAGCGAGATGGTGCCGTGGCCGACCGCCCACAGCATGGTGGCGATGGCGCGCGGATCGCCCTGCAACTTCCCCGCGGCGACGCAGGCCTCGACCCTGCTGATCAGCACCTTCATCGCCGGGTTGCTTTCTTCCATGTCCTCGTAGCTCCGGCCTGCCGGCAGCTTGGTCTTTTCGGTCATGAAGACGGTGCGGTATTCATTGGGATTGCCAAGCCCGAATGCGGCGTATTCCGTCATCACCGCTTGCAGCGCCTCGATCGGATCGTCGGCAGGGTGCTCCTCGATGCGTCGGGCAAGCGTCTCGAACGCATCCTCGGCCAGCGCGAACAATATGTCCTGCTTGTCGGCGAAATAGGAATAGACCGACATCGGCGCGTAGCCGACACGCTTGGCCAGCTTGCGGATGGTCAGGCCCTCATAGCCTTCCTCCTGCACAAGCTTGTGCGCGGCCTCGACAAGTTCGGAACGCTGTTCGGCCTTTTGTTTCTCGCGGCGTGTCTGGGCGCTCACCGGCAATATCGTCTGCCTCTGCTGGTTGGGGGCCAACTGAATTATATACGCTGTACGGAAACGGACAAGGGCGTCGCTGGTTCCCAAGCGGCAGGCGTCAGATGGCGCTGAGGCCGCCGTCGACAGCCAATGTGTGGCCGGTCATGAAGGAGTTGGCGGGGTCGGCGGCGAACAGGATCACCGGGGTGATCTCATCCACTTCGGCCACCCTCCTCATCGGCACGCCGCGCGTCAGTTCGGCCAGGGCGTCGGCTTCCGGAGCGCCGGAGACGCGCACGAAACTATCGACCATCGCCGTTCTCGTGTGCGCCGGACAAACAGCGTTGATGCGCAGGCCCTTGCTGGCGTATTCAATTGCCGCCGACCGGGTCAGCCCAACCACGCCGTGCTTGGCGGCGGCATAGATCGAAAGCTTCGGCGCGCCACCCAGTCCGGCGGCGGAGGCGATGTTGACGATGGCGCCGCCCTTGCCGTCCGCCTTGAACTGCCGCTCCATCTGCGGGATTTGGTGCTTCATGGCATAGAAGACGCCGAGCAGATCGATTTCGATCACCCGGCGCGCCTCCTCCGAGGCGACCTGCGGCAAACGCACGAAACTCTGCACGATGCCGGCATTGTTGACTGCGACATCCAGCCGGCCGAATCTTTCGACCGCCAGAGCCACCAGCGCCTGCGACAGCGCCTCGTCGGCGATGTTGCCGGCCAGGACCGCCGTCTCGGCATCGAGCGTTTCGGCAAAGCTCCTCAAGATTGGTTCATCGAGGTCGGAGAGGATCAGCCGCGCGCCCTCGGCGGCAAAACCTTTGGCGGCGCCGCGGCCGAGCCCGCCCGCGGCACCCGTGATCAACACCGTCTTTCCGTCGAAGCGGCCCATCGATCACTCCTCGTCGATCAGTTTCGGTCGATCAGTTTCGCGGCGAGGTGCGAAAGCAGTTTCACCGCCTCGCCATAGGTCCTGGCCTTTTCCGGGTTCGAGGCATTGCCGTCCAGCGCGCGCTTGTAGACGCCCTGGCAGATCGCGGCCAGCCGGAAGAAGGAGAAGGCGAGGAAGAACGTCCAGTCGCCGATGCCGGTGAGCCCGCGCCGCCGGCAATAGGTGGCGACATAGTCCTCTTCCGAAGGCAGTCCGAGCGCGGCGCGGTCGATACCGCCCAGGCCGCGAAAGCCCGAGCTATGCGGCAGGCGCCATTGCATGCACTGGTAGGCGATATCGGCAAATGGATGGCCTGATGTGGACAGTTCCCAGTCGAGCACCGCCATCACCTTCGGCCGGTCCGGCGCGAATATCAGATTGTCCAGCCGATAGTCACCATGCACCAGCGAGACACGGCCGTCGTCGGCGGGCCTGTGCGTCTCCAGCCAGTCGATCAGCCGGTCCATGTCGGCAATGGCACCGGTCTCCGAGGCGCGGTACTGACTGGTCCAACGCGCCAGTTGGCGCTCGAAATAGTTGCCCGGCCGGCCGAAATCGCCGAGACCCACGGCCTCGATATCGACGCCGTGCAGGGCGGCGAGCGTGGCGTTCATGGCATCGTAGATGGCGGCGCGCTCGCCATTGTCGCGCGCTTCCGGCAGTGCCGGATTCCAGAAGATGCGGCCGTCGATGAAATCCATGATGTAGAACATGCGGCCGATCGGCGAGTTCTCGGCCGAGAGATGCAGCATCCGCGGCACCGGCACGGCGGTGCCCGAAAGGGCGCTCATCACCCTGAATTCACGGTCGACCTGGTGTGCCGATTTCAGCAACTGCCCCGGCGGCTTGGCGCGCAGCACGTAGCGGCCGCTGGCCGCCGTCAGCAGATAGGTCGGGTTGGATTGGCCGGATTTGAATTTTTCGACGGAGGAAAGTCCGGCAAAACCGGGGATCCGCGCCTCGAGATAGGGCGAAAGCGCTGCCTGGTCGAGCGCGTTCGGGTCGCTCATGCGGTCTCTGGCTGGCGTTCGATCAGGGTCAGCGTCAGCCAGCGGGCGGTGAGCGCCGGTTTCTTCGAGCCCTCGATCTCGATCGTCACGTCATGGGCCGTCTGCACCCAACCTGAGGGCCTGACCTTGACGTCAGCCAGCACGAAACGGGTGCGGATGCGCGCGCCGGTCTTCACCGGCGCCAGGAAGCGCAGCGAATCGAAGCCGTGGTTGACGCCCATCTTGCCGTTTTCCAGCGGCGGCATGGTCTCGAACGTCATTGCCGACAACAGCGACAGCGACAGGAAGCCATGCGCGATGGTGCCGCCGAATGGCGTCTCGCGCTTGGCCCGCTCCGGATCGCAATGAATGAACTGGTGGTCGTCGGTGGCGTCTGCGAACTGGTCGATCATGCGCTGCGTGACCACCCGCCATGGCGAGACGCCCACCTCCTTGCCGACGCTGGCCAGAAGCACATCGAGACTGATCGGTTCCACGCGGATGTCCTCCAGTTTCATCCCCGGCTTCCCCGGCCGGACATGTCATTCCTTGAACAGGGTCAGCCCATGCTGCACCGACTGTCCGCCGTCAATCGGCAGGATGGCGCCGGTGACATAGCTGCCTGCACGGCTGCACAAATAGAGCGTTGCGCCGGCAATGTCATCCGGGGCGCCGATACGGCCGATCGGAACGTGGCTGCCGACATACCTGGCCTGTTCCTCAGTGGCGGTGGCAAACGCCGTCATCCGGCTCTGGAAGGGCCCAGGGGCAAAGGCGTTGACGGTGATGCGGCGGCCGGCGAATTCCAGCGCCAGGGTGCGCGTCAGGTGATGAACGGCCGCTTTGGAGGCGGTGTAGGAGTAGGCGTCGTCGGCCAGCGGCTGCGTGCCCATCACGGAGCCCAGATTGATCACCCGGGCTGGATCCTCGTCGCTGGCGGCGGCTTCGAGCAGCGGCAGCAGTTCGCGGGTCAGGTGGAAGACGGCGGTGACGTTGACGCCGAACACCTTGGCCCAGGCATGATAGGGGAAGCTCTCCAGCGGCGCTCCCCAGGACACGCCGGCATTGTTGACCAGGATATGCAGCCGTTCGGCCCGCGTCTTGACCTCGCCGACCAAGGCGGCAATGCCGGCCTCGCTGGAAACGTCTCCGGCAAAGCCTTCCGCCCGGCCCGGCGCGCCAAACCCGTTCAATTCCTCGGCGACCTTGATGCAGTCCTCGCCCTTGCGCGAGGCGATCATCACCGTTGCGCCGGCCTTGACGAGGCCCGTCGCCGCCATGCGGCCGATGCCGGTCGCCGCGCCCGTGACCAGCGCGGTCTTGCCGGCCACCGAAAAAAGATCGTCGAGATAGCTCATCGAACTCCTGCGCCTTTCATCGGCGGATCGGGGAAAGCGTTCGCGTTGACAAGGCTATCCGAAGTACGGTCATCCTTGCCACTGACAAAATGCCCGGCCTGAATGAAGGGTTAGCAACCGATGACGGAGATGAATCTCGGCATGACGGAGCGGCTGAGGCCGATCCATGCGCGCGTCGCGGCCATGGTGCGCGACGAGATCATGCCGCTCGACAAGGAATTCCTCGGCGAAGTCGGCAAGGCGGGCGACCGCTGGACATACACGCGGCGCCAGACCGAGATCCTCGAAGGGCTGAAGACGACCGCAAGAGAGCGCGGCCTTTGGAATTTCTGGCTGACCGGCTCGGAACGCGGCTACGGTCTTTCCACCGTCGAATACGCCTATCTGGCCGAGGAGATGGGCAAGGCGCATCTCGGCGCCGAGACCTTCAACTGCTCGGCGCCCGACACCGGCAACATGGAGGTGCTGGAGCGCTACGGCTCGGCGGAGCACAAGAACGCCTGGCTGGAGCCGCTTCTCGACGGAAAGATCCGCTCGGCCTATCTGATGACCGAGCCGGACGTAGCCTCGTCGGATGCCACCAACATTTCGATGCGCTGCGAACGGCGCGGCGACGGCTATGTGCTGAACGGCGAGAAATGGTGGGCCTCTGGTGCCGGCGATCCCCGCTGCGCCATCTATATCGTCATGGTGAAGACCTCCGATGGAGAGCCGAAGCACAGGCGGCATTCGATGATCCTCGTGCCGGCGGACACCAAGGGTGTCAGCAAGCTGCGTCCAATGCAGGTCTACGGCGACGACGACGCGCCGCACGGCCACATGCATCTTCGCTTCGACAATGTGCTGGTCCCGGCGTCGAACCTGATCCTCGGCGAGGGCAGGGGTTTCGAGATCGCGCAAGGCCGCCTCGGCCCCGGCCGCATCCATCACTGCATGCGGGCCATCGGCCAGGCCGAGATGGCGCTGGAGCTGCTGTGCCAGCGTTCGGTCCGCCGCGAAGCGTTCGGCCAGCCATTGGCGAAACTCGGCGCCAATTTCGACATCATCGCCGAATGCCGCATGGAGATCGAGATGGCCCGCCTGCTCTGCCTCAAGGCGGCGTGGATGATCGACCAGGGCGACGCGCGCGCCGCCGCGCCCTGGATCAGCCAGATCAAGGTGGTCGCGCCACGCGTGGCGCTGAAGGTCACCGACGAGGCGGTGCAGATGTTCGGCGCGCAAGGCATCAGCCAGGACACGCCGCTGGCGCGCTCGTGGACGCATCTCAGGACGCTGCGCCTCGCCGACGGGCCGGATGCCGTGCATCGCCGCCAGGTGGCGCGGGCGGAGCTGAAGAAATACACGCAGGAGAAGGTCTGAGATGGCCCGGTCCGAGCGGGGAGACAGCCGATGAGCATCCCGTCCGAAATGAAGGCGCTGCTCCTGGTCGGCGACGGCTACACCAGGACGCCGAGCGGCAGCACGCTGGAGGCGATGGAGCCCTATCTCCAGCCAGGCAGTATCGCAGTGCCGGCGCCTGGGACGACGCAAGTGCTGATCAAGGTCAGCCTTGCGTCGATCAATCCGTCCGATGTCGCCTTCATCAAGGGCCAATACGGCCAGCCGCGGGTCAAGGGCCGGCCGGCCGGCTTCGAGGGCGTCGGCGTGATCGTTGCCGGCGGCGACGAGTCCTATCCCAAGAGCCTCGTCGGCAAGCGCGTTGCCTTCGCCACCGGGCTCTCCAATTGGGGCTCATGGGCCGACTATGCCATTGCCGAAGCCGCCGCCTGCATTCCGCTCCTCGACACCGTGCGCGACGAGGATGGGGCTGCCATGATCGTCAATCCGCTCACCGCGATCGCCATGTTCGACATCGTCAGCCGAGAAGGCGAAAGGGCCTTCATCATGACCGCCGGCGCCAGCCAGCTCTGCAAGCTGATCATCGGCCTGGCCAAGGAGGAAGGGTTCCGGCCTATCGTCACCGTGCGCCGCGACGAGCAGATCGCGCTGCTGAAGGAAATCGGCGCCGCCCATGTGCTCAACGAGAAGTCTCCCGATTTCGAAACCTCGCTGCGCGAAGTTATAAAGGCCGAACAGCCGCGCATCTTCCTCGATGCGGTGACCGGGCCACTGGCCTCGGCCATCTTCAACGCCATGCCGAAGCGCTCGCGCTGGATCATCTATGGACGCCTCGATCCCGAAGCCACGATCATCCGCGAACCCGGCCAGCTGATTTTCCAGCACAAGCACATAGAGGGCTTCTGGCTGAGCGAATGGATGCGGCAGCATAAGGACCGCCGCGGTCCTGCGATCCTCGAGGCGCAGAAGCGCTTTTCCGACGGGCGCTGGACGACCGACGTGACGGCTGTGGTGCCGCTGGCAGAGGCGATGGCGCGCGTGCCGGCGGAACTGGCCAGGCCCAATGGCAAGGTGTTCATTCGGCCGTAAAGCAGGGGGTGTGCGGTTGAGCTGCATTCCGGTTCATCGAGAGCACAGCTGCTATAACCTTCGAGGGCCGGAAAGAGGGTGGTTTGTTGGCTGCGATCGTTCAATGTCATCGGCGGCCACGCCGTTCGATCCCCCTATGCCACCCCGCTTTGTCCGTGATATGCCGCCGCCAATGGACGCTGGGACAGCGCCGGACCGGGCCTGTTCCGGATTGGTGTGGGGTGCTTGATGAGGATTTCCAAGCCGGTTTTCGACCGCCTGGGGCTTGGCCTGTGGATCGGGGCATTCGCGGTCGTGCTTGGCCTGGTCCTGTGGTCGCCCGATGCGCGCACCGTATTGCACGCCTACAGATATGGCAGTGTGGAGTTTCTCGCCGGCCGGCCGCTCTACGACCTCGAGTCCGAGATGGGATACCTTTACACGCCCGCCTTTGCCGCGCTCTATATTCCGTTCTTGAATCTGGGACCGCATCTTGGCGGGCTGGTCTGGCATGCCCTCGGTTTCGCCGTTCTCACCCTTGCCGCGGCGCGGCAGGTGCGCAAGCTGGGCGGACAGGAGCAGAACTGGCTGCTTTCCTTCGGCCTCTTTCTCGCTTTGCCGATGACACTGGGCGCCATTCGCAACGGCCAGGCGACAATCCTGCTGACCGGCGCCTGCTGGCTCTTGACCCTGTCGGCACTGGAAGGACGGCGTGCGGAGACCTTTTTCTGGGCCTCGCTTGCCATAACGGCCAAGCCGACCGCGATCATCATGCTGCTGTTGGTGGGGGCGTTGCGCCCGCGGCTGATACCGGTGCTGGTGCTCGCGGTGCTGTTCGTGCTCGCCATCCCCTACGCTTTCGCTCCCGCCGGCTACCTGAACGAGCAGTATGGCGATTTTGCCCGCATGCTGACGTCGATGGCCGTCGACAAGACCAGCCATTTTGTTCCTACCGATTTCACAGCGCCCTTTATCGAGATGGGGCTGCCCGTTCCGGACTCGGCTGCCACGGCGGTGCGCGTCGTGATCGGCCTGCTGACGCTCTCGATCGTGCTCTGGTTCGACCGCAAGCTCGAACAAGGAGCGGCCGGACTCGCGATCTTCCTGGCGGCCGCCTTCTACATGTGCGTCTTCAACCCGCGCGTCGAGCCCAACACCTATGCGATGATCGCGGTTCCCGCCGGCCTTGCCATTGCCCTGTTGTGGCGCGAAGAAAAAGGTGGCGTCCTGGCCTGCGTGCTGTCCATGACTTTATTCCTGACAGGTTTGACCGGTGTCGAGCGCCACATGCATGACTTTCTCTATCCCTGGTTTCGGCCGATCACGGTCACTTTCATCGCCTGCTTCCTGATATGGTGGTTCTGGGCCAAGGCGCGGCAAAAATTGGTGAATGCGGAGCCTGTCGCCCATGGCTGAGATGCGCCCGACACTCGATATCGTGGCGCCGTTCTTCAACGAGGCGCAATCGGCGACGGCTTTCGCGGCATTGCTCGACGCGCTCGAGGCGGCGGTGTCGAGCCGCTTCGGCATGCAAGTCCACAAGATCCTGGTCGACGACGGCAGCCGGGACGATAGCGCCGGGCGGTTTTCGCAGGCACTTTCGGGATCCTGGGAAATCGTGCGCCTCAGCCGCAATTTCGGCAAGGAGGTCGCCGTGCTCGCCGGCCTCGACCACTCGCGGGGCGACATGGTGCTTGTCATGGACGCGGATCTGCAGCACTCCCTGGAGACCAGCCTGAAGATGATCGTCGAGCTGGCTGAGAATCCGGACGTCGACGTCGTCTACGCGCAGAACGACCGGCGCGGGGCAAGCTGGCGGCGCAGCCAGTTGGCGAAACTGTTCTACAGCCTGATCAACAGCAGCCAGCGGTTCGATATTCCCGAGAATGCAGGCGACTTTCGCGTCATGCGCGGCACCGTGGCGCGCGCATTGACCAGCCTGCGCGACAAAAGGCGCTTCAACAAGGGCCTGTTCGCCTGGGCCGGCTTCCGCCAGAAGGCCATATCCTATTCGCCGGAAAACCGCGCCAGCGGCAAGTCGAAATGGAGCCGGCTCAACCTGATCGCCTTTTCGCTAGAGGGGTTTACGTCCTTTTCGGTGATTCCGCTGCGCCTGATCAGCCTCAGCGGACTGCTTGCGGCGTTTGCCGGCGCGGTCTACGGCGCGAAAGTGCTCTTCGAGGTGCTGTTCTACGGCATTGCCGTTCCAGGCTATCCGAGCCTGCTGGTCGCCGTGGTGCTGCTCGGCGGCCTCAACCTGACACTTCTCGGGCTGATCGGTGAATATGTCTGGGTCACGCTCAGCGAAAGCAAGGATCGCCCGGTCTACATCGTGCGCGATATCGTGCGCAGCGATGTTCCCGCCAGGTCGGCGCCGGGCGTTTCCGGGGCATGATGCGCGGCATCCGCCTGATCGCCGACGATTACGGCCTGGCGCCCGGCGTCTCGGCGGCGATCCTCGACCTGCTCGATCGCGGGCGGCTAACGGGCACCGGTTGCATGACCGGTTTCGCGGAATGGCCGGGGGAGGCGGAACGCATCAAGCCGCTGTGCGGCCGGGTCGCCGTCGGCCTGCATCTGACCTTGACGGACCAGCCGGCCGTGACCGGCCCGTCGAGCCTGGCGCCGGAAGGCCGGCTGCCGCCGCTCCGCTCGCTGGCATTGCCGATCCTGCGTGGCGGCATCGAGACCCGCGACGTCCATGCCGAGCTCGACGCCCAATTTGGCCGCTTCGTCGAGGCGCTCGGACACCGGCCCGATTTCATCGACGGCCACCAGCATGTGCATTTCCTGCCTGTCGTGCGCAAATGGCTGCGGGGGCGTTTCGCCGGAGATGCCGGCAGACCGTGGCTGCGCGGCGCGCCGGCACTGGCCGGCAGCGGAGCGGCGGCATCGAAAATTGCGGCGATCGCCGCCCTGGCAACTGGTTTCAACCGATCCATGCGGCGCGCCGGCTTCACCGTGAGGGCGCCGCTCGCCGGCATCTATGACTGGCGGCAGCCGGAAAAGTTCGCGCCCGCCCTGCAAACCGCCGTTGAAAGCCTGCCGGAAGAGGGACTGTTCATGTGCCATCCCGGGCATGTCGACGAGACGTTGCGTGCACGCGACCCGATGCAAGATGTGCGCGAAGTCGAATTCGCGGTTCTCGCCTCCGATCATTTCGGCGCAAACCTGGCTCGCGCGCGTGTCGGCATCATGGACGGCACAGCATGAGTGCCGATCAGTCCCGGCGTTCGACCGGCAACAAGATTATCCGCTTCGCCATTGTCGGCCTGGTGAACACGGCCATCGACCTTGCCGGTTTCTTTCTGCTGCTCAAGCTGCACGTGCCGCCGCTGCCCGCCAACGTTGCGTCCTGGTTCATTGCCGTCACCTTCTCCTTCGCGGCCAACGGCTTCTGGTCGTTCGAGCGCGATCCGGCCATCCGGCTGCATCATGCCTTTCTTCGCTTCGCCTCGCTCGGCGCGCTGATTTCGCTTGGTGTCTCCAGCCTCGCGATCGCGGTGTTCGCCGGCGTCGTCGGCGTGTGGCCGGCAAAGATCGGCGGGGTGGTTGTGGCGGCGGTGCTGAATTTCCTCGCCGCGCGCTGGTCGATCGAGGGCCGTCTCTTGAAATAGCAGGCTGTTTCCCCACGAAAATTCCGGACCCGCTACACGGTCTCCTGGAATTTCCCTATTCAGCCGGCTCCACATCGGTGTAGGCGGCTTCCTCGAGTTCGCGCTTCAGCCGCGCCTCCTCGTGGGTCTTCGGCGTGACGAAGCGGCCGAGCAAGAGATAGGCGACGGGGGTCAGGAACAGCGTCGAGACGGTGGCCAGCCCCAGTCCGCCGACGATCACCCAGCCGAGCGCGATACGGGCCTCGGCGCCGGCGCCCGCTGCCAGCACCAGCGGCACGCCGCCGAGCACGGTGCAGATCATGGTCATCATCACCGGGCGCAAGCGAATGGTCGAGGCCTGTTCGATCGCCTCGCGCACGCCCAGTCCGCGATCGCGCAGCTGGTTTGCGAATTCGACGATCAGGATGCCGTTCTTGCCCATGACGCCGACCAGCAGCACCAAGCCGATCTGGCTGTAGGCGTTGAGGCTGGTGCCCGAGAGCAGAAGCGCGAAGATGGCGCAGGCGAGGCCGAGCGGCACTGTCGCCATGATGATGATGGCGCTGACGAAGCTCTCGAATTGCGCGGCAAGCACCAGCAGGATGATGACCAGGGCAAAACCGAAGATGGTGACCATGGCGCTGTTGGTCTCACCCAGCGTCGCCGCCTCGGCCAACGGCACAATGCGGCTGCCCGGCGGCAGAAGCGGTGTTGCGATTTCCTCGGCGCGCGTAAGGGCCGAGCCGAGCGCGAAATCGCCGCCGAGGTTGGACGTGATCGCCACCGACGGCTGCTGCTGCTCGCGCGACAGCGAGGGCGGCACGGCACGCTCGGTCAGCGTGGCTATGGTCGACATCGGCACGAAACGGCCGTCAGCCGTCTTTAGGAAGACGTTCTCCAGGTCCGTCGGATCGTTGATCGGGTTGGTGGTCGAAACCAGCTTCACCCCGTAGCTGCGGTCGGCGATGTAGACATCGACGACGTCGTTGCCGTCGAGCATGGCCTGCATGGTGTTGGCCAGTCCTGTGATGTCGATGCCGAGATCGGAGGCGCGCTCGCGGTCGATGGCAACGGAAAGCTGCGGTTGCGTCGGGTCGATGGAAAGGCGTGGCGTTTGGAAACGCGGATCCTTCTGCATCTCGGCGATGATCTTGACGGCCGCGTCGCCGAGCGCCTTGCGGTCGTTGCCGACCAGCGCAAACTGCAGGCCGTTGCCGGCGCCACGGATGCCGAGGCTGTTGGGCTGCACCGGGAAGATGCGCACGCTGGGCACCTGGCGGGTGAGCTGGCTGATCTCGGCCATGATCTCCTGCTGGCTGCGGCTGCGCTCGTCCCAGGGCGCCAGCGTCATCACCATGAAGCCTGAATTATAGGCGCCGTTCTGGCCGGCGCTCTCGAAAGTGCTGACGATTTCGCCGGAATCACGCAGCGGCTGGATCAGCTTTTCGATCTTCTGCATCTGCTGCGTCGTGTATTCGAGGCTGACGCCTTGCGGGGCGCTGATACGAAGCAGCACGACCGCGCGATCCTCGGTCGGCGTCAATTCCTGGCGGATGGTGCCGAACAGCGCGAATGCGGTGCCGGCGAACAGCAGCGCCACCAGCACCACGATCCACGGCGCGTCGAGGCAGACATGCAGGCTGCGCCGGTAGGCCGCGTTCAGCGCGCCGCCGATGCGCGCGCCGACGCCGTTGCTGCCCTCGCGGTGGAGGGCGGCACCGGACAGCATGCGCGAGGCAAGCATGGGACAAAGCGTCAGCGCGACCACGCAGGACAACAGCACCGACATGGCGAGCACGAAGCCGAATTCGCGGAACAGGCCGCCGGTCTGGCCCGGCAGGAAGGAGATCGGCACGAAGACGGCAACCAGAGTCAGCGTGGTGGCGATGACGGCGAAGAACACTTCCTGTGCGCCGAGCACTGCGGCGGCACGCGGCCCCATGCCTTGATTGCGCCGCCGCACGATGTTTTCCAAAACGACGATCGCGTCATCGACGACAAGCCCCGTCGCCAGCACCAGGGCCAGCAGCGTCAGGATGTTGATCGAGAAACCAGCGAGGTAGATCGCCGCAATGGTGCCGATCATGGCGACGGGCATCGACAGGCCCGGAATGAGCGTGGCGCGCCAGTCGAGAAGAAAGGCATAGATGACGACCAGAACGATGGAGACGGAAAGCGCGAGCGCGATCTCCACCTCGTGCACGGCGCCGTTGACGAACACCGCGTCGTCGCTTGTGACCTTGATCGACATGCCTCGCGGCAGGTTTGCCTGCAACTTCTCGACCGCGGCCTTGACGCCGGTGGAGATGTCCAGCGTGTTCGATTCCGCCTGGCGGATGATGCCGATGCCGATGCCGGTCTTGCCGTCCGAACGCAACGTGGTCTGGCCGATGTCGGGGCCGAGCGTGACGGTGGCGACATCGCGGATGCGCGTCGTTCCGCCAATGATGATGTTCTCAAATTCTTCCGGCGTCGTCACATCGGCGGTGGTGCGAACGATCAGGTCCTGATTGGTGGTGGTGATCGAGCCGGCGGGTGAATCGAAGGCGACCGAGGCAAGGGCGGTCCTGAGGTCGGCGACGGTGAAGCCCAGGCTGGCGAGCTTGTTCTGATCGACGTCGATGCGGAAGATCTTGTCGCGGTCGCCATAGACCTGGACGTCCGCGACGCCTGGAACGGCAGCCAGTTCGTCCTCGATCTGGTCCTGGACCACGACGGTCATGTCCTGAACCGACATGGTGTCGGAGGTGACGGCCAGGCGCATCACGGGGTCGGAGTTGGCGTCGGCCTTGACGATGCGCGGCGGATCGGCCGTTTCCGGCATCTGGTTGGCGACGCGGCCGACGGCATCCCGCACATCCGAGGCCCCGACATTGAGATCGACGCCGTCGTTGAATTCGATGGTGACGCGGCTCGAGCCGAAGGAGGAGGTCGAGGAGATCGACTTGACGCCGGAAACGCGGGCAACAGCTCCCTCGATCGTGTCGGTCAGTTCGCGATCGACCGTTTCGGCCGCCGCGCCTTCGAAAGTCGTGGAAACGGTGACGACGGCGCGGTCGACATCAGGCAGCTCGCGGATCTCGACGCCATAGAAGGCGGCGAGGCCGGCGACCGCGATGAGGACATTCAGCACCAAGGCCATGACCGGCCTGCGGATGAACAGGGCGGTAAAGCCAGTCTCGCTGGCGGCGTTGACGGCTCCGGTCATGAGCCTTCGGCCGCGTTCGCGGCGCGCTGCTCTCCGCGGGCGATGCGGACTTCGCCTCCCTCGCTGACGCTCTGGGTGCCTTCGGTCACCACCATGTCGCCACTGTCCAGCTCCGCGTCGATCAACACGGTTTCGGTGTTGCGCTGGATGATGCGCACCGGCACCCGCTTGGCCTTGCCGTTCTCGACCGCCCAGACGTAAGCGCCCTCCGAGCCCCACAGGATCGCCAGCGGGCTGACGGCGGGATAGGTCTCGCCGGGGAATTTCATGGTGATGGCGAACGACATGCCGGCGCGCAGCGAATCGGCCGGGTTGGCGATCGTCGCCTTGACCAGAAGCGTACGGCTGTTCTCGTCGATGTGGTTGTCGATGGCCGAAACCGTGCCGGTATAGCTGTTGCCGGGATTGGCGATCGGCATCGCCGACAATTGCGCGCCGATCTTGACGGCGGCCGCGAAGCGTTCCGGCACCAGGAAATCGACAAGGATCGAGGAACGGTCGTCGAGCGTCGCGATCGCCGACTGGTTGGTCACATAATTACCGGCGGAGATCGGCAGGATCCCGACCGTGCCGGAGATCGGGGCGAGAACAGACCGGCGGTGCAGGGCGAGTTCCGCATCCTGTAGCGCCAGCTTGGCACCGGCCAGCACCACTTCGGCATCGGCGACGGCGACCGGTGTCGCCGCATTGGAGGCGCGCAGCGACCTGACCCGGTCGAGCTTGGCCTGTGCGTCCTGAAGCGCGAGCCGGGCACGGTCCTGGGCGATCACTTCGGTTTCGGAATCAAGGGTCGCGATGACCTGTCCCTTGTCGACATGGGTGCCGGACGAAACCAGCAATTCGGCGAGACGGCCGGAGGAGTAGGGGTTGACCGTCACCGACGCATTGGCGCGGCCGGTGCCGATGGCCTGGAGCCGATCGTTTATGGTCGCGGAAATAGCGGGCACGACGACGACGTTGACCTGACGGGCTCGCTCGCCGCCAGCGGATTTCGTGCCGGCGCCGGTTTCAGCCGGAGGCGTTGCCGCGTAGGCCCAGTCTATTCCCCAGCGCGCCAGCACGTCCGGCGCGCCCGGGAAAAAGCGCAGCCAGGCGGCAACCGCCACCACCAGCACCACAAGGGCGAAAAGTATCTGTTTCCAGGCGGCCATCGGCACTCCGGTTGGCAAAACAATCCTTCCGTCCACCGGTTTCCCGAAATAAGCAGACGCAGCGGGGCTATTCTAAGGCAAGAAGCAAGCCCCCGATATCGTGCCTTTATGACGATTCTTCAGTGTCCGCGCACATTAAATATGCGTAACGTTGCCGGTGTTCGTGCCGTTTTGATTTTTTAGTTCACTTCGAGCCGGGCTTTCGAGATTACAACGCTGGCTATGCCGCCCCGACGCCAGTTTCGGACCGAAATCGTTCCAGACGTATCCCGGGCTGCATCAACGCAGGCCTTCCATCTCGCGGATGCGCCGGGCGCCGTCGGCCTCGAGTTGCCTTGTGACGGCGCCGATCAGCGTTTCGGCGACGACGAAGAGCGCCGCCGAGGAGTCCCACGCCGAAGGCACGGCGGTTCGCCCGGCGATGACGTGACGGGCGAAGCGGGCGATCGGCGACAGCCACTGGTCGGTGAACAACACGATCTGCACGCCACGCTGATGCGCCTTCTCGGCGAAGCGGATGAGGCTGTCCTGGTAGCGCCTGATGTCGAAAATGACCAGCACGTCGCGCTTGCCCATGTCGATCAGCCTGTCGCGCCACATGCTTTCCTGGCCGGCGAGGTGAATGACGTCAGGCTGGATGATGGCGAGGTGGGCGGCCATGTAGCGCGCCAGCGGATCGGTGAAGCGGCCGCCGATCAGGAATGTCTTGCCGCGACGCTCGGCGAGGCGGGACGCGATGTCGGCAAGCTGCTTGTCGGACAGGTGCCGGAACGTCTCGCGCATATTGTCGAGCGTTGCCTCCAGCATCGGCGACGCCGTGCCGCCGGGCAAGGGCGGATTGAGCGTGCGGGTCGCAGGGGACTGCAATTGCGCCGCCAGTTCGTCCTGCAGGCTCGACTGGAACTCCGGATAGTTCTGGAAGCCGAGCCTGGCGACGAAACGCAGGATCGTCGGCGAGGATACGCCGGCCGCGGACGAGAATTCGGCGACAGTCTTCAGACCGATCATCGGATAGCTCGCTATCAGCGTCTGGGCCGCGCGCCGCTCGCCGGCCGGCATTGTGCCGATGCGGTCGGCGATCAATTCGGCAATACTGGAAATCATCTTTCCCATCCATGGCCCGGCCGACGGTGTTTTCCCCAAATCGCATTTGACAAAGCCGGGCAAACTGTATGAAATCATCCATAGGGACGCAATGAGGCAAAATACGTAACATACGATACAGCGCTCCCCGGGGACCGCAGACTATGGAGAAAGCACGGCCCGCCAGCCTTGCATCGCCTGATGCCGTAAGGGTGACCAACCCGGGCGGATCGAGTCCCTTCGTGCTCACCTGCGACCACGCCTCCAATTTCCTGCCCGCCGAATTCGGCACGCTCGGCCTCACCGCCGAGGACCTGTCGCGTCACATCGCCTGGGACCCGGGCGCGCTGCCGGTTGCGCTGCGCATGGCGCAGGCGCTCGATGCGACGCTGGTCGAAACCTGCATTTCGCGTCTCGTCATCGACTGCAACCGGCCGCTTGACGCGCCGGACCTGGTGCCGCCGGTCAGCGAAACCACAGCCATACCGGGCAACACCGGCCTGTCGGAAAAGCAGCGCGCGGCGCGGGTCGCCCTGTCCTGGCAGCCGTTCCATAGCGCCATCGAGCATATTGTCGAAGACAGGCTGGCGCGCGGCCAGGAGACGCGGCTGGTATCGGTGCATTCCTTCACGCCGGTCTACAAAGGCCGAGACCGGCCCTGGCATATCGGCATCATCCACGATGACGACCGCCGGCTGGCGGCGCCGCTGATATCGGCGCTGCGGCACCTTGCCGGCATTACCGTCGGCGTCAACGAACCCTATTCGCCGGCCGACCGCGTCTATTTCACGCTGGAACGCCATGCGCGCCCGCGCGGGCTGCCCTGCGCGATGATCGAAATCCGCAACGATGAAATCTCCGGCGAGACCGGGCAGCGGAAATGGGCGGATTTGCTCACAGGCATCTTTTCGGATCTAGAGCCCGAGGAGACCAGGGGCGCCAGGGAACACGCAGTGGGAAAGTCAGTTCAATCGGCTAGCTGAGAACGCAAGGGGACTAAAAATGGCAGCACCTGGATATACCGAAGTTGACAAGGCGGAGGACGTCAAGGTCCTCCACAGCATGGGCTACGCCCAGGAACTGGAGCGGCGCCTCAGCCGCTTTTCGAATTTCGCCGTTTCCTTCTCCATCATCTGCATCCTGTCGGGCGGCATCAATTCGCTGGCGCAGGCAACGTCGGGCGCCGGCGGCATCGGCATCGGCATCGGCTGGCTGGTCGGCTGCTTCGTCTCGTTGACGTTCGCCGTCGCCATGTCGCAGATCAGCTCGGCCTATCCGACGGCCGGCGGGCTCTATCATTGGGGCTCGATCCTGGGCAACCGCGGCACCGGCTGGGTCACGGCCTGGCTCAATCTGCTCGGCCTGATCACCGTGCTCGGCGCCATCAATGTCGGCACCTGGACGTTCTTCATCGGCGCCTTCGGACCGGCGCTCGGCATCGAAGGCACGCTGACCAACCAGATGATCTTTCTGGTCATCATCACCGGCGCCCAGGCGCTGATCAACCATCTCGGCATCAAGCTGACGGCCAAGCTCACCGACTTCTCGGGCTATCTCATCTTCTTCGGCTCGATCCTGATCGCGGTGGTCTGCCTGCTCTCCGCCGAAACCTGGGATTTCAGCCGGCTGTTTACCTTCCATAACTACTCCGGCGATGCCGGAGGCGGCGTCTGGCCGTCGGTTTCGAATGCCTGGGTGTTCGCGCTCGGCCTCCTGCTGCCGATCTACACCATCACCGGTTACGACGCCTCGGCGCATACGTCCGAGGAGACCATCAAGGCGGCCAGCTCGGTGCCGCGCGCCATGGTCATGTCGGTGATCTGGTCGGCCGTGTTCGGCTATCTGTTCCTGGCCGCGTTCGTGCTGATGATCCCGAACATGGACGATGCCGCCAAGCAAGGCTGGAACGTGTTCTTCTGGGCCTTCGACCAGCGCGTCAGCCCTGGCCTCAAGGAGTTCGTCTATCTCGTCGTGTTCATCGCTCAGCTGCTGTGCGGCCTCGCCACCGTCACCTCAGCCTCGCGCATGATCTTCGCCTTCTCGCGTGACGGCGGCCTGCCGGGTTCGTCGGCACTGGCCAAGGTCAGTCCGACCTACCGCACGCCGGTGGCGGCGATCTGGACGGCATCGATCCTGTCGGTGCTGTTCGTCTGGGGGTCGACGCTGGTTTCGGTCGCCGGCACCTCGGCCTACACCATCGTGGTCTCCTGCACCGTCATCTTCCTGTTCCTGTCCTTCACCGTGCCGATCGTGCTCGGCATGCTGGCCTGGGGCACGCCCAAGTGGGACAAGATGGGACCGTGGAACATGGGGCGCGGCGTGTTCATGCTGTTTGCGGTCCTGTCGATCGTGTCGATGATCCTGATCTTCGTCATTGGCATCCAGCCGCCGAACGACTGGGCGCTCTACATCACCGTCGGCTTCTTCATCCTGACCGCGATCGTCTGGTTTGCCTTCGAGCGCAACCGCTTCCAGGGTCCGCCGCTCGGCGACATCATCGCGGCGCGCCAAGCGGCGATCAAGGCGGCTGAGCAGGCCGTCGGCGAAACCGGCCACTGAGGCCAGCATCTCACAGCCATGGCCCGCGCATCGCCGGCCATGGCTTCGACCCTTCGAAATCGACAAGCCCAAAATGACAAGCACTGGAGCGCCAAAGGAATGGCCGGAAATTTCTCGTTCGATCAGTTGAAGAAAGCGGTTTCCGGCGGGGAGATCGACACGGTGCTGGCCTGCATCGTCGATATGCAGGGACGGCTGGCGGGAAAACGGTTCCTGGCCCAGTACTTCGTCGATTCCGCGCATGACGAGACGCATGGCTGCAACTATCTCCTGGCCGCCGACATCGATATGGAGCCGGTGCCCGGCTATAAGGCGGCAAGCTGGTCGAAGGGCTATGGCGATTTCGTCATGAAGCCCGACCTCGCGACGCTGCGGCGCATTCCGTGGCTGGAAAAGACAGCGCTCGTGATCTGCGACGTGCTCGATCACCACACCCATGACGACCTGCCGCATTCCCCGCGCGCCATCCTGAAGAAGCAGGTCAAGCGGCTGACGGAGCGCGGTTATATCGGCTATTTCGCCTCCGAGCTCGAATTCTACCTCTTCAGCGAGACCTACGATTCCGCCCGCAAGAAGCACTGGCAGGGCCTCGACACCGCCTCGCCCTATATCGGCGACTATCAGATCGGCATCACCACCAAGGAAGAAGGCGTCATGCGACGGCTTCGCAACGAGATGGAAGCGGCAGGCATCCCGATCGAGAACTCGAAGGGCGAGTGGGGGCCGGGTCAGGAAGAGATCAATGTGCGCTATGCCGAGGCCCTCGACATGGCCGATCGCCACGTCATCCTGAAGAACGGCGCTAAGGAGATCGCCGAATCCGAAGGCAAGGCGATTTCCTTCATGGCCAAGTACAATTACGGGCTCGCCGGCAATTCCAGCCACATCCACAATTCGCTCTGGAGCGCCGACGGCAAGACGCCGCTTTTCTTCGACAGACAAGCCGACTGGACGCTGTCGAGCCTCGGCCAGCAATGGGCGGCGGGCCAACTTAAATACGCCAAGGAGTTCACCTGGTTCCTGGCGCCCTACATCAATTCCTATAAGCGCTTCCAGGCCGGAACGTTCGCGCCGACCAAGATCATGTGGAGCGAAGACAATCGCACCGCCGGCTTCCGCCTGTGCGGCGAAGGCACCAAGGGCATCCGGATGGAATGCCGCATCGGCGGCGCCGACTTGAACCCCTATCTCGCCTTCGCGGCGTTGATCGCCGCCGGCCTTGCCGGCATCGACGAGAAGCTGGAGCTGCAAAAGCCCTTCGTCGGCGACGCCTATCAGGCCTCGCGCCTGCCGGAGATCCCGAAGACGCTGCGCGACGCCACCGACACGCTGGCCAAGTCCAAGATGCTGAAACAGGCGCTCGGCGAGGACGTGCTCGAACACTACGTCCACACCGCCAAATGGGAGCAGTTCGAATACGACCGCCGCATTACGGATTGGGAACTGCACAGGGGGTTCGAGCGATACTAGAAAGATAGTAAGTTACTACCCTTACCTTGATCGGAAACGCGGATTGAACTAGATTTATGTGATGACCGAAGGAACCAAATACCATCCGCTTTTCGAGCATCTTCTGTTCTCGGGCCAAGGCCATATGTCCATGAGCTTCGCGGAGATTGAGCAAGTAATAGGCGGCCGCTTGCCGCCGTCGGCGCGACAGCGGGAGGAATGGTGGGCGAACAGCCCGAACGGGCACAGCCAGGCACGCGCCTGGTTGCGCGCAAACTATCGGGCGTCCCATGTCGACCTTGCGAACGAACGCGTGGATTTTAAACTGGAGGGATGGCCCGAGGGCTATCGAAAGCCGAACATGGCTACCATGGACAAGACTCCTCCGGGAATGGCGGAGCCAGCGCAGGCTAGCTACGAACTTCCACGGGAAAATATCGACCATCCGCTTTTCGGCATATGGACAGGCAAGGTTACGCTTTGCCCAGGGCATGATTACACTAGGCCGGCTTTTGAGCCTGATGTGCAGCCGTGACGCATAGGTTGCTGCTCGACACGTGCGCGATCATATGGATAGCGCTGAACGAGCCGATCAGGCCGGAAGCCAAGACTGCGATCAATACCGCCGCGGCTGTTGACGAGAAGATCCGGGTTTCCCCCATTTCGGCCTGGGAATTGGGCCTGCTGAGCGCCAAGGGCCGGTTGGCGGCAGCAAAGTCGCCAACAAGCATTTTTGGGGAAGTGATCGCCACGCCAGGCATCAAGGTGGAGGCTCTTTCGCCGGGCTTGTTGATTGAATCGTCCTTCTTGCCCGGATCGCTTCACGGCGATCCGGCAGATAGAATATTGATCGCGACGGCACGGGCGTTCGATCTGACGCTCGTGACGCGCGATCAGTCGATACTGGATTATGCGAGAGCGGGGCATGTTCGCGCCCTTGCCTGCTGACGCTTTGCCTTTCGATATGGAGACATCTTCTTGGAAATCGTGAAACTCAAATCCCCTATCGATGGTTCGGTCTATGCCGAGCGTCCGATCGCCACCGACCAGGCGGTCAATGCCGCTGTCGAGCGCGCCAAGGCAGCGCAGGAGAAGTGGGCGCAGACTCCGATCGCCGAGCGCGGCAAGTACATGCTGGCGATGCTCGAGGCGTTGGTTGCCATGACCGACGAGATCGTGCCGGAGATCGCCTGGCAGATGGGGCGTCCGGTGCGCTATGGCGGCGAGTTCGGCGGCGTCAAGGAACGCACCAGCCATATGGTCGAAATCGCCGAGGCGGCGCTGAAATCCGTGCCGGCCTCCAATCCGAAGGACGGGTTCCGCCGCTATGTGAAGAAGGATCCGCTCGGCGTGGTCATGGTGATCGCGCCGTGGAACTATCCTTACCTCACCGCGGTCAACACGATCGTGCCGGCGCTGATGGCCGGCAACACCGTCATCCTCAAACATGCCGCGCAGACGCTGCTGGTCGGCGAGCGTTTCCAGCAGGCTTTCGACAGAGCAGGCCTGCCCAAGGGCGTGTTCCAGAACATCGTGCTGAACCATGTCCAGACAGAAAGATTGCTTGGCTCGGGCAAGATCGACCACGTCAATTTCACCGGCTCGGTCGCCGGCGGCCGCGCCATCGAAAAGGCAGCGGCGGGCACCTTCATGACGCTCGGATTGGAGCTTGGCGGCAAGGATCCGGCCTATGTGTTGCCCGACGCCAAGATGGACCATGCGGTCGCCAATCTGGTCGATGGCGCCTTCTACAATTCCGGCCAGTGCTGCTGCGGCATCGAACGCGTCTATGTGCATGAAAGGGTCTATGACGAGTTCGTCGAAGCCTTCATCGCCGAGACGAAGAACTATGTCGTCGGCAACCCGCTCGAACAGGCGACGACGATGGGGCCGATGGCGCAGGCGCGTTTCGCCGACCTGATCCGTGAGCAGAAGGCCGAGGCGCTGCGCAAGGGCGCCAAGGCGCATATCAACATGAAGGTGGCTCAGGACAAGGCCGGCTCGCCCTATCTGGCGCCGGAGGTGCTGACCGGCGTCGACCATCAGATGAGCGTCATGCGCGAGGAAAGTTTCGGCCCGATCGTCGGCATCATGAAGGTGCGCAACGACGAGGAGGCGATCGCGCTGATGAACGACAGCCCCTACGGCCTGACCGCCTCGATCTGGACGCGCGACACCGAGCATGCGGTGGCGATCGGCGACCGCGTCGAGACCGGCACGGTGTTCATGAACCGCTGCGACTACCTCGACCCGGCGCTGGTCTGGACCGGCGTCAAGGACACCGGCAAGGGGGCCGGCTTGTCCGCCATCGGCTACGACAACCTGACCCGGCCGAAATCCTTCCACCTGCGCGAAGCCATCTGATTTTTTGAAAGACAAACATGTCCAAGCTGATCTCCAAATGGAACTACCCCACCACCGTCCGCTTCGGCGCCGGGCGCATCAAGGAATTGCCCGAGGTGCTCGCCGCCACCGGCATCAAGCGGCCGCTCTTCGTCACCGATCCGGGGCTGGCGAAACTGCCGGTCGTCGCTTCGACGCTGAAAATCCTCGATGACGCAAAAGTGCCCTACGGCGTTTTCTCCGAAGTGAAGCCGAATCCGGTCGATTCCAATCTCACCGCCGGCATCGCGGTGTTCAAGAAGGGCAAGCATGACGGCGTCATTGCCTTCGGCGGCGGCTCGGCGCTCGACCTTGGCAAGCTGATCGCCTTCCAGGCGGGACAGACGCGCCCGGTCTGGGATTTCGAGGACATCGGCGACTGGTGGACACGCGCCAACTCGGACGCGATCGCGCCGATCATAGCGGTGCCGACCACGGCCGGCACCGGGTCCGAAGTCGGCCGCGCCGGCGTCATCACCAATGAGGCGACCCACACCAAAAAGGTCATCTTCCATCCGAAGCTGCTGCCGGCGATCGTCATTGCCGATCCGGAGCTGTCGGTCGGCATGCCGGGCTTCATCACCGCCGGCACCGGCATGGACGCGCTGGCCCATTGCCTCGAGGCTTATTGCGCGCCGGGCTATCATCCGATGGCCGACGGCATCGCCGTGGAAGGCATCAGACTTGTCTTCGAGAACCTGCCAAAGGCCTATGCCAACGGCAGGGATCTGGTCGCCCGCGCCAACATGATGAGCGCCGCGGCGATGGGCGCGGCAGCCTTCCAGAAGGGGCTGGGGGCGATCCATTCGCTGTCGCATCCCATCGGGGCGCTCTACGACACCCATCACGGCATGACCAATGCGGTGTTCATGCCCTATGTGCTCGCCTTCAACCGCGAGGCGATCGAGGACCGCATCGCGCGGCTCGCCGCCTATTGCGGCATAAGGGGCGGCTTCGACGGCTTCGCCAAGGCTGTCATCAAGCTTCGCAAGGAATTGAAGGTGCCGCATGCGCTGCCTGGCCTGATCAAGGGGCTCGACATGGACAAGAAGCGCAGGGCCTTGATCGCCGATATGGCGGTGGTCGATCCGACAGCCGGCGGCAACCCGGTCAAGCTGACCAAGAAGGCAGCGCTGACGCTGCTCGAAAATGCAATCGCCGGGACGGTGTGATACCGCTTTAAGGGTAAAGTTGATCTGGAAAATCAGGGGCAACCAAGGGGAAAGGGGTGAAGTGCAAGGCAAAAAGTAATTAGCCGGAAAATTAAGTGGGGGCTAATTGCTACAGTCGATTAAAAGGAGTTAACTTTCGTGCTGCCAGCGGTGGGGTTTCATAAAGCTTTCATCTGGCTGTCACACGAAAACGATACCGCATCGCAGGCGTCCAACGGCGTCAGTTCAACGGAGAGAACACATGTTCAAATTCACGGGGAAAGTGCTTTCCCTTTCGGCCGCGGCGCTGTTTGCGTCGACGGTGATTTCGTCCGCGGCTCCGCTGGACGATCTCGTCAAGGCCGCGAAGGCGGAAGGCCAGCTCACCACCATCGCTTTGCCGCATGACTGGTGCGGTTACGGCGACGTTATCGTGGGGTTCAAGGCGAAATATCCGGAAATCACCATCAACGAGCTCAACCCCGACGCCGGCTCGGGCGACGAGGTCGAGGCGATCAAGGCCAACAAGGACAATAAGGGTCCGCAGGCGCCCGACGTCATCGACGTCGGCCTGTCCTTCGGCCCGACTGCCAAGGCCGACGGCCTGCTGATGCCCTACAAGGTGTCGACCTGGGACTCGATCCCCGACAGCGCCAAGGATGCCGACGGCGCCTGGTACGGTGATTACTACGGCGTTCTGGCGATGATGGTGAACAAGGATCTGGTCAAGGAATCGCCTGTTGACTGGGCCGATCTGCTGAAGCCGGAATTCGCCAATTCAGTGGCTCTCGCCGGCGATCCGCGCGCTTCGAACCAGGCCATCCAGGCGGTCTATGCCGCTGGTCTTTCGAGTGGAGCCGCGGCTGGCGAAGCCGCGGGCACCGCCGGCCTCGACTTCTTCAAGAAGCTCAATGCCGCCGGCAACTTCGTACCGGTCATCGGCAAGCCGGCGACACTCGCCCAGGGTCAGACCCCGATTCTGATCAACTGGGACTATAACGCGCTCGCCGGCCGTGACACGCTGAAGGGCAACCCGCCGGTCGACGTCGTCGTGCCGAAGACCGGCGTCGTCGCCGGCGTCTACGTGCAGGCGATCAGCGCCTATGCGCCGCATCCGAACGCAGCCAAGCTCTGGATGGAATACCTCTATTCAGACGAAGGCCAGATCGGCTGGCTCAAGGGCTATTGCCACCCGATCCGCTTCAACGATCTCGCCAAGAACGGCAAGATCCCGGCGGACGTCCTGGCCAAGCTGCCGCCGGCGGAAGCCTATGCTTCGGCGGTGTTCCCGACGCTGGACGAGCAGGGCAAGGCCAAGGAGGCCGTCACCAAGAACTGGGACTCCGTTGTCGGTGCCAACGTCAAGTAACAGTTGAATCCACCGGGCGGCTTCGCGGCCGCCCGGTTCCCCCTCGAAGACGGTAGCCGGCGCATGACCGATCTCTCGCTTTCCAGTCACGATACCGCAGGCAAGACCGCGCCGCCCGCGGAGGCACGCGCGTTGCGATTGCCGACGCAATGGCTAGGCGTCGCTCCGTTCTTCATCTTCGCCATCATGTTCCTGATTTTGCCCACGCTTTATCTGATGCTGGGCGCATTCCAGAATGATGCCGGCGAGTTCACGCTCGAGAACATTGTCGCTCTGGCGCAGCCGTCGATCGTTGCCGCTTACTGGATATCGATCAAGGTAAGCCTGGCCTCGGCGCTGATCGGCGCTTTCGCGGGCCTGGCCATCGCCATCGCCATCGTGCGCGGCGGGCTGCCGGACTGGATACGCTCGGCGACCCTGACCTTTTCCGGCGTTGCCTCCAATTTCGCGGGCGTGCCGCTGGCCTTCGCCTTCCTCGCCACGCTCGGCCGGCTCGGTCTTGCCACGGTGATCCTGAACACCGTGTTCGGCCTCAACATCTATGCCCACGGCTTCAACATCCTGTCCTTCTGGGGCCTGACGCTGACCTATGTCTATTTCCAGATACCGCTGATGGTGGTCATCATCACGCCGGCAATCGATGGTTTGAAGAAGGAATGGGGTGAAGCTGCCGCCACGCTTGGCGCGACCACCGCGCAATATTGGCGCATCGTGGTCATCCCTGTGATCTGGCCGAGTTTTCTCGGCACCGTGATCCTGCTTTTCGCCAACGCCTTCGGGGCGATCGCCACCGCCTATGCGCTGACCGGCTCGTCGCTCAACATCGTGCCGATCCTGCTCTACGCGCAAATCCGCGGCGACGTGCTGCACAATGCCCATCTCGGCTACGCGATCGCCTTCGGCATGATCGTCATCACCGGCCTGGCCAATGTCTTCTACATCTGGTTCCGGACCCGTTCCGAGAGGTGGCTGAAATGAAGTCGGGCAAATTCTGGGCCTGGGTGGTCTTCATCCTCGGCGCGGCCTATTTCTTCATCCCGCTGATCGCGACGGTGGAATTTTCGATGCGCATGCGGCGCGGCGCCTATTCCTTCGACGCCTATCGGATCGTGCTCGGCGACGCGCGTTTCCAGGCGACCTTCCTGTATTCGGTGGTCGCCGCCATCTTCACCATCATTCTGGGTGTGCTGATCGTGGTGCCGGCAGCCTACTGGATCCGATTGCGGCTGCCGCAGCTCAGGCCGATCGTCGAGTTCATCACGCTTTTGCCGTTGGTCATTCCGGCCATCGTCATCGTCTTCGGCTATATCAGGATGTACGGCTCGAATTCACCCTTGCCGTTCCTCGGGTCCGATATGGGAACCAATGCCTTGCTGGTCATCGGCTATGCGACCTTGGCGCTGCCCTATATGTATCGTGCCGTCGATACGGGGCTCAGAACCATCGACGTGCGGACGTTGACGGAAGCGGCCCAGATCCTCGGGGCCGGCTGGGGCACGATCATCACCCGCGTCATCCTTCCCAATGTGCTGATTGCGGTGTTGTCCGGCGCCTTCCTGACATTCGCCATCGTCATCGGCGAGTTTACGATGGCGAGCTTGCTGAACCGGCCGGCTTTCGGCCCGTATCTGCAGAATGTCGGGGCCAACCGCGCCTATGAGCCGGCGGCCCTTGCCATCATCGCCTTCGTCATCACCTGGGGCTGCATGTCGCTGATCCAGATCCTGTCGCGCTTCGCGCCGAAATCGGCTAATCGTCCGAACTGACCCGAAAGAAAAAGCCATGGCCGAGCCATTCCTCTCCATCCAGCATGTGCGAAAATCCTTCGGCGCCACCACCGTTGTCGAGGATTTCAATCTCGACGTCGAACCGGGCGAGTTCGTCTCATTCCTCGGCCCGTCAGGCTGCGGCAAGACGACGGTGCTGCGCATGGTCGCCGGCTTCGAGGAGCCGTCGGCCGGCAAGATCGTCGTCGGCAGCAAGGACATCACCAGGTTGAAGCCGAACCAGCGCAATGTCGGCATGGTGTTCCAGGCCTATGCGCTGTTCCCGAACCTGACCGTGGCGCAGAACATCGGCTTCGGACTGAAAGTCGCCGGCATGTCCAGGGCTGATATCGATGCCCGTGTCGCCGAAATGCTGGGCATCATCAAGCTGCCGCAGATGGCCGACCGCTATCCTTATCAGCTCTCGGGCGGCCAGCAGCAGCGTATCGCGCTGGCCCGCGCCATCGCACCGAAGCCGAAGCTCTTGCTGCTCGACGAGCCGCTGTCGGCGCTTGATGCCAAGGTGCGCGTCTCGCTGCGCGAGGAAATCCGCTCGATCCAGAAGAAGCTCGGCATCACCACCATCTTCGTCACCCATGACCAGGAAGAGGCGCTGTCGATCTCCGACCGCATCGCGGTGATGTATGGCGGCAAGGCCGAGCAGGTCGGCACGCCGTTCGAGATCTACAACCGGCCGGCAACCAAGTTCGTCGCCAATTTCGTCGGCACGCTGAATGTGCTGGAAGGCACCGTCACCGACGCGGCGTCGGGCAAGGTTCGTGTCAACACCGAGGAAGTCTCGCTCAAGGGCAGGCTCAACGGCTCGAAGTCCGGCGATACGCTGTCATTGGCGTTGCGGCCGGAAGCCATTTCGCTCGGCCGCCAGCCCGGTCGCGATTCAAGCCTGTCCGGCGAGATCTCCGAAGTGCACTTTCTCGGCTCAGTGATCCGGGTCCGGGTCGGCATCGGCGGCAACACCGTCTCGCTCGACACGTTCAACAGTTCGACGACGCCACCGCCGGCCGTTGGCGAGAAGGCGGAGATTTCCTTCTCGTCGGGCGACCTGCTGGTGCTGCACTGACGCGGCCGAAGCGCCCTGCCGATCCGGCCCACCGGTCCAGTTGCCGGACGATGCACTCCTATTGGACAATCAACAGCATCCTGCCGCTTTGCCACTGCCAAGAGCTCCGCTTCGCCGCTACGATGAGCCATGGCGCTATTTGAGCTCACCCTTGTCCTCCTGCTGATCGCCGTTGCGCTGACGGCGCTGTCGCGGCGCCTGCAGGTTCCTTACCCCGCCTTGCTGGCGCTGGCGGGCGCCGGCCTTGGCTTCCTGCCCGGCGCGCCGACGATCGAGATCGATCCGGAACTGGCGCTTGCGCTGTTCATTGCGCCGGTGCTGCTCGACGCGGCCTACGACACATCGCTGCGCGATCTTAACCGCTACAGGCTGCCGCTTGTGCTGCTGGCGCTTGGCGCGGTCGTTTTCACGACCGCCGTCGTGGGACTGGTCGGCTGGAAAATGGCCGGCCTGCCGATCGCCGCCGCCATAGCCCTTGGCGCCATCGTGGCGCCGCCGGACGCGGTTGCCGCGAGCGCCGTGCTCGGGCAGTTCAAGGTGCCGCACCGCATCACGGCCATCCTTCAGGGCGAAAGCCTGCTCAATGACGCCACCGCGCTTTTGATCTATCGCATCGCGATCACCGCCGCCGCCGGTCCCGTTCTTTTGGGCAGTGCCGTTCCGATGGTCCTGCTGTCGACCATCGGCAGCCTGGCCGCGGGCTATCTGCTCGGCCGCCTGTCCCAGGCGATGCTTGGACGTATCGAAGATGCGGCGAGCGGCACCGTCGTGCAGTTCGCCGGGACGTTCGGCGTCTGGATCCTGGCTGACAGGCTGGGGCTCTCGGCCATCATCACCATCGTCGTCTATGCCATGACCATCGCGCGCACCGCACCGCGGCGCATGTCGGCCAGAAAGCGCGTCAGCTCCTATTCCGTCTGGGAGACGGCGGTGTTCGTGCTTAACGTGCTGGCTTTCGTGCTGATGGGCCTGCAGGCGCGGCTGATCGTCGGTCGCCTGGCCGAGCAGGGACAGTCCGAGGCGTTCCTGTTTGCAGGGACGATCCTGGCGGTCGTCATCGTTTCCCGCCTTGCCTGGGTGCTGGGCTGCGGCGCCGTGATCCGATGGCTTGCCCGCTTCGGCAATGCGGAGCAGCGGCAAGAGGTGCCGTCGTTTCGCGGCGGGGTGCTGATCGGCTGGTGCGGCATGCGCGGCCTGGTGACGCTGGCGGCTGCCTTCGCATTGCCGGCGGACTTCCCCGGCCGCGATCCGATCGTGCTCACCGCCTTTTGCGTGGTGCTGGGCACGCTTGTCCTGCAAGGCATGAGCCTGAAGCCGTTGCTGCGCCTGCTTCGTCTCGAACCGGACGAGACTATAGACCGCGAGGTCGCGCAGGCCCGTGTCGCCATCATGCAAGCGGCCCTCGACATATTGAGCGGCAAGACCTCGACCGCGGCGGCGGCGGTGCGCGAGCAGTATGCCGCACAGCGCAAGGTCGCCAAGAACCCCGACGACGCCCAGGCAGCAACCGAGTACGACCGGCTTCGGCTCTATGCCATCAAGCGCCAGCGCGACGCGCTGGAAGAACTTCGCCGCAACGGGACGATCGGTGACGAGGCCTATCACCGGCTGGAGGAAGAAATCGACTGGTCGGAGCTGGCGGCTTCCCCGGCGGGACGGTTCCAGCCGCTGACGACCTAGGCGAGGCGAGGGGCTTTTGCGTCGTGGCCCAGCCGGGCCGCCGCGGCGGTCCATTGCAAGGTCGCCGTCGAAACGGTACTGCCGTCACCAAACTGAGCCGGACAAGAATGAAGCTGGTCAGCTACAATATCCAATACGGGTTCGGCAGCGACGGCCTCTACGATCCGGCGCGCGCCGCGCGCATTGTTGCCGGCGCCGATATCATCGCCTTGCAGGAGGTCGAGCGGCACTGGCAGCGCAGCAATTTCGACGACCAGCCAGAGCTGCTTTCGCGGCTGCTGCCGGACTATCACTGGGTGTACGGCCCGGCCTTCGACATGGACGCCAGCGAACAGCGCGACGGCCGCATCGTCAACCGGCGCCGGCAGTTCGGCACCATGGTGCTGTCGAAGCTGCCGATCGTCTGGTCGCGGCTGCATGCGCTGCCGATGCGCCGCACACTGCGGCCGCTCAACACCCGCAACGCGGCGCTCGAATGCATGATCCGCACGCCGGCGGGTCCGGTGCGGGTGCTTTCATTGCATCTCGCCCATGTCGCGGTTGAAGAACGGCTGGAGCAGATCGATTATCTGCTCGCCGAGCATCGCCGGGCGCCCTCCGATGGCGGGCCGTGGAGCGGCGCCGACGATGAGCCGGCGCGCAACTGGAGCAATGGCGAGCCAGAGCCGGAGAACCCGCTGGCGGCGATCTGGATGGGCGATTTCAACATGGAGCCGGGCAGCGCCGAATACCGCCGCATCGTCGGCGGCACGCCCTATCATCGCGGTGCCGCCTATCTGGATGGGTTCGTCGATGCCGCTGCCGTGGCGATTGAACCGGCGGATGACTTCCACACGCACGAGAAGATCATCGACGGCAGGCTGGCAAAGCGCCGGCTCGATCATTGCTTCGTCGGGGGCCTGTTTGCCGGGCGGGTGCGCTCGGTCAGCTCGGACATTGGCGAAGTGGCTTCCGATCATTTTCCGGTCAGGATCGACATCGATCTCGAAACGCCCGCCGGCCCCGGAGGCGGATGAGCCCCAAATGACGCTTTTCGTCTTCTTCGCGGTGCTTGCCGCAGCCGCCATGCACGCGATCTGGAATGCGCTGGTCAAGGTCCATCTCGACCGCTTCCTGTCGATCACCCTGATGACGCTTGGCATGGGATTTGCCGCGCTTTTCGCACTTCCCTTCGTCGAGGTGCCGAGGGCGGAGGTCTGGCTCTATATCATTGCCTCCGTCGTCTTCCACATGGGCTACCGGACCTTCCTGATCGGCGCTTACCAGGCCGGCGACTTCGCCCAGACCTATCCTCTGGCGCGCGGCACCGCGCCCTTGCTGGCGGCGCTTGGCGGTATGTTCGTGGTCGCCGAAGTGCCGGCGCCGCTCGCGATTCTGGGTATTCTTTTGCTGTCGGCCGGCACGCTGGTGATGTCGTTTCGCGGCGGCGCGCATCTGGAACGATTGAACCTGCGCGCGGTGGGCTTTGCGCTGGGGACCTCGATCTTCATCGCCAGCTACACACTGTCCGACGGCAGCGGGGCGCGGCTGGCGGCCACGGCGCAGAGCTATGCCGCCTGGCTGTTCGTGTGCGATGCGCTTGGAGCGCTGGTGCTGTGCCTGATCTTCCGTGGACCGCGGGCCTTGCCGGTGCTGGCGCGCGACTGGAAAGCGGGGCTGTTCACCGGCGTGCTGAGCGGCGCTGCCTACTGGATCGTCATGTGGGCTATGACCAAGGCGCCGATCGCCTCGGTGGCGTCGCTGCGCGAGACCTCCATCCTGTTCGCCATGGTGATCTCGGTGTTCGCGCTCGGCGAGAAGATGACGGGCTGGCGCGGCGCCGCCGCGCTCAGCATCGTCGCCGGCGTCGTGGCGCTCAGACTCGGCTGATGTCGTGGTCCAGCACGGTCATCACCTGGCCGCGCCGTTCCGGACTGAAGCGGATGACGATGATGATGCAGACGGCGACCACGCCGGCGAACAGCGCCAACGCGTAGCCATAGCTGCCTCCGGGAGCCTCGGCTATGCCCGCCTGATAGGGACCGCCATAGGAGGCTGCGAGATTGCCGGCCTGGTAGATGAAGCCGGGCAGGGTCGCGCGCACCGCGCCGGGCGAGAGCTCGTTGAGGTGCACCGGAATGACGCCCCAGGCGCCCTGGACCGCGACCTGCATGACGAAGGCGCCGATGGCCAGCATGAAGGGCGTCGAGCTGTAGGCCCATAGCGGGATGGACGGCAAGGCAATCAGGCAGGCGAGCGTGATCGCATTGACGCGGCCGATTTTCTCGGACAGCGCCCCGAACGCCAGACCGCCGACGATGGCGCCGATGTTGGCGACGATGGTGATCCAGCTCACCGTGTGCGGGTCGAAACCATGCTGCTTCTTCAGGAATGTCGGGTAGAGATCCTGCGTGCCGTGGCTGAAGAAGTTGAAGAACATCATCAGCACGACCGCATAGAGGGCGACGCCCCAGTGCTTTTGCAGTGTCTCCAGCATGCCGGGCCTTACGGTCTTCCGCGCCTCGACGAAGGCCGGCGATTCCGGAACATGTGAGCGGATGAAAAGGACGATCAGGGCCGGGATGAAACTGAGCAGGAACATGGCGCGCCAGCCGATCGTGTAGCCGCCGATCGTCTGGTGATAGAGCAGGCCATAGACGACCGCCGCTAGGAGGTAGCCGGCCGGATAGCCGCATTGCAGGATGCCCGAGACCATGCCGCGGGCGCTGGGCGGGATGGATTCCATGGCAAGCGAGGAGCCAAGTCCCCATTCGCCGCCCATGGCGATGCCGAACAGTGCGCGCAGCGCCAGGAATATGCCGAGACTGGGCGAGAAGGCGGCCAAAGCGCCGATCACGGAATAACTGACGATGTTGAGCATCAGGATGGGCTTGCGCCCGAATTTGTCTGCCAACGTGCCGAAGAAGAACGCGCCAATGAAGCGCGTCGCAAGGGTCAGGAAAAGCGCCTTTGACACCGCCGGGACGTCGGTCTGGAATTCAGACGCAATGTCTGTGAGCAGGAATGTCAGAAGGAAGAAATCGAAAGCGTCGAGCGTCCAGCCCAGGAATGAGGCAAGGACGGTTTTCTTCTGCTGCGAATTGAGCTTCAAGGCGTTCCTCCTGATGTCGAGGAACGTTATCGCGTCGAGGCGAACAATCGTCAGTCACTTTTCAGAGAACTTGGTCACGTTTGCGTAGGGGGTCACCGAGTCCACAGCCGCATTCATTGGACGCCCGCCTGCCGAAGCCGACGGGCTATCAGCCCAGCAGGTGGTTCCAACTGACGCGAGGCACCTGGAGGCCAAGGTTGCGAGTCGAGACATCAGCGGCAATGCGGTCAGCAACCTTCCGTCGTCGTTTCCATCTGGCCAGGGGCCGCGGACTTGGCGCTGGTATCCTGCTGACCGGGAGCTGACTCCTTGGCGCTGCCTGTCTGTTGGCCCGGTGCGCAATCCTTGGCGGAGTTGGAGTTGGTCGACTTGGTCGTGGTCGAGTCCGTGTTCTGATCCGTCGGCATCGTTGTCGTCGTGGAGGAGGAGCCGCTCGACGTCGTATTGGTCGATTGCGCCAGGGCAAGGCCGCCGGAAAGAATCATTACGACGGAAGCGAGAAGAAGTCGTTTCATCATTCACTCCTGGTGAGTATCCCTTCGGCCGCATAACAAGGGAGTCGGCGAACGCTTCCGTGGAGTATCTGGCGCCGTCGCCGTGGCATCAACGTGCCGGTTGTGGTGCGTCGATGACGACATACGGCCCGGCCCGGAACAAAGAAAAGCGCCGTTAGTTTCACCCGCAGGGCACTCAAACAGAAGGACGAGCATGATGAAAATGGCTTTAGTAATCGCGCTTGCGGTGTCGTTTTCTGCGGGCTCTGCAATCGCGGCATGTCCGGACAAGTCGGCTGCCAACACGGGCGCCGACACCCAACAGACCGCCGGTATTTCGAAAGATGGTACCCACGCGCCCTTGGAAACTCCGAAGGCCAAGGATAGTGCCGGCAAACCGGCCGCCAAGGATGGCAGCACAATGCCGTTGGCGGGGGCGGAAGGCGGCGGTGACAAGAATCTCGCAACATCGCAGCAGGATATCGAGGCGCAGCAGCATGGCGGCAAGACCGCGGCGGCAAAGGCCGACGACAGCTGCAATGACTGACGACGAAACAGGGCCGGAGCGATTGTTGGCTCCGGCCTTTTCATCAAGTCTACAGAAGGTCGCGCATCGCGCTCGATCCCGCGTCAAAGACAACACCCATGAACAAGCCGTAGCCCCGGCCGAAGCCAGCGGCTTGGTTCTAGGTGCCGCTTTGTGGGCCCGCACCACTGGCGGGGCGATGCGGGCCCGACCAAGGTTCGGAACCTCGGCCGGCAGCGTGTGGGAACGCTGCCGCCACGGAAATCAGCCACCGAATATCAGGTTCCGCTTATATGACCAAAAGCCTTTGTTGCCCAGCGAGACGAAACCGCCTCCGGCAAGTTCGAAGAGCCGGCCGGACGGAGCCAGCGGGGCCTCGACGGACCGCGAGTGTTTGCCTTCAGCAGGTAGAGCTATGCCTTGGACGAGGCGGCCTCAGAGTTCCGCGTCGTTCGATGGCCGAAGGGGAAGAGGGAGCCAAACGAAGAGCACTCCTCCGCGGCCAGGGCTATGATCATTTCATCGATTCTCTCAACCGTTTCTCTGCTCACGTGATCATCGCCATGAAGGCACTGACGCGCGCGCTTCAGGTGTCGTCGTGCGGCCTCGAAATCGCTGCCCATCCGTTCCTCCCGCTTAGAGAGACTCCAGATTTGAACAGTTCACTCCTTTAAGAAAGTCACCCGAAAGAGCGATTCGGTCGGCAATTGGAGGTAGATGCCCAAAACGCAGAAACCCCGCCCCGCGAGCGCAGACGGGGCTATTGAGCCGACGGAGGGCGGAGGGAAGCGTGCCGCCTAATCTCTCACGGCGCTGGTTGTTCCGTTCGGCTTTTTCTTGATCCGCGCGATATCGGGCGCAACACACAAGCTGTCACGGATCGGCCGCATCGGAATACTCAAGGGCACCATTCAGGAGCTCAGTGGGCGTTTTGTGCCGTTTCTGTGCCAATCGGCCCAAGAAGCTAAGTCTTTGAAAGGATGGTGGGCGTGACAGGGATTGAACCTGTGACCCCTGCAATGTCAATGCAGTGCTCTCCCGCTGAGCTACACGCCCATCCGAAGCCGCGCATACACCATTTTTGATCCGGCGCGTCAATAGCAGGAAAAGGGAAAGAAGGCTCCGTTTTGCCGCACCGGCCGATAGTCGCCGATGCCTTGGGCAAAAACGGCTCAGGCCGCCTGCAGCATCTTCTCGACCTCGTTGACGAGGTCGCGCAGATGGAACGGCTTCGACAGCACCTTGGCGTCTTTCGGCGCCTTGGAATCCGGGTTCAGCGCAACGGCGGCGAAACCGGTGATGAACATGACCTTGAGGTCGGGATCGATCTCGGTGGCGCGGCGGGCCAGCTCGATGCCGTCCATCTCCGGCATGACGATATCGGTCAAAAGCAGCGAGAACGGTTCCTCGCGCAGCCGCTCATAGGCACTGGCGCCGTTGTCGAAGTCGCTGACCTGGTAACCGGCGCGCTCCAGCGCCTTGACGAGGAAGCGACGCATATCGTCGTCGTCTTCCGCCAGAAGAATGCGTGCCATGATATCCCGTCCGAATCACCCGCCCGGACTCTGCCGAAAGGCAGGGCCGTTAACCATCCTGTATATGAGGAGGCGAGGGTAAACATCAAGTGAACGAGGCGCGGCATAATCCGCATTCGCAAAGGCGGTGCCGGCGCCGAAATGCTGGACATGCGGCCGTCAAGGTGGCACTTTCATCCCATGATGCATTGGTGTTTTCGGGTTCGTTCAAATTGAAGACGGCAGCCGAGGATTTTTTGGTCGTTCCCCCCTTCGAAATCCGGTCGGGCGCCGAGCAGCGCGTCCCCTTCCTCTTCAACTCACCCCACAGCGGGCGCCATTATCCGGAGCGCTTCCTCGCCATGGCAAGGCTGGACCGCAACGCCATTCGCCGGTCCGAGGACTGCTATGTCGACGAGCTGTTCGGCGGCGCGGTGGCGCTTGGCGCGCCGATGCTCGCGGCTAATTTCCCGCGTGCCTATCTCGACGTCAACCGCGAGCCGTGGGAACTCGATCCGCGCATGTTCGCCGAGCCGGTGCCATCCTTCTGCAACATCCGTTCCGCACGCGTGGCCGGCGGGCTCGGCACCGTTCCGAAGCTGGTCGGTGAAGGCCTCGACATCTACTCCGGTCGCCTGCCGCTGGCCGAAGCGGTTGCCCGCATAGAGGCCGTCTACAAACCCTATCATGAAACGCTGAAACGGCTGTTGACGCGAACCCACGCGCGTTTCGGCTTTGCCGTGCTGATCGACTGTCACTCGATGCCGGCGAGCATCCGCGTCGGAGACAGCGGCCTGCGGCCCGATTTCATCATCGGCGACCGCTTCGGCATCTCAGCCACCGCGGCATTGACCGAGACCGCGATCGGCCTGCTCAACGCCATGGGCTATACCGTCGCCCACAACAAGCCCTATGCCGGCGGCTTCATCACCGAACACTACGGTCGCCCGGCGCGCCATCTCCATGCGCTGCAGATCGAGGTCAATCGCGGGCTCTACATGAATGAGCGCACATTCGAGAAAGCGGCCGGTTTCGATGCGCTGACCGACGACCTGGCGCGATTTTCGGCCGACCTGATGGCCATGCCCGACCACCATTTCATGGATCTGCCGCTGGCCGCGGAGTGAATAGATCCTGGTTTCATTAGATGGCGCCATCCTCAACCGCCGCATAGTCTTGGGCGACATGGATCGGGATTGGCGGGGATTGGAATTGGCGGCGAAAAAAAGACCGCATCGTTCGCACGATACGGTCGAAGTCTAGGGAGGAAACGCCCAAGGAGGGCATGGACAGGAAACCCTGTCCGAGATCAAGGGTATGGTGCGCTGCACAAATGTCAAGCGACCTACCGGCTTTTTTAATTCAGAGTGATGTGGAAATTGCGCTTCGGTGGCGCCGGCGTGTTATTCTGGCAACAGTCGGCGCGGCGAAAAATCCTGGAACGCCCTTGTCTTGGCGCGAAACTGGCGGCACCCGTGGCTCGGGCATGCTGCAATGCGGGAGAATCAGTTGGACATCAGCATCGATTTCATGCGCCGCATCGCGCAGGCGGCGGCAGCGGAAACCTTGCCGCGCTTCCGCAGCCAGGGCGCGGTCGCCAACAAGGAAAAGGGCAGCTTCGATCCAGTCACCGAAGCCGATCGCGAAGCCGAGCGTGCCATCCGGGCGCTGATATCGGCGCAATATCCGGACCATGGCATTCTCGGCGAGGAACACGGAAGCGAGAATATTTCCAGCAGGCATGTCTGGGTGATCGATCCGATCGACGGCACGCGCGCCTTCATCTCCGGCCTGCCGGTGTGGGGGACGCTGGTCGGATTGACGGTGGAGGGCGATGCCGTTGCCGGATTGATGTCGCAGCCCTTCACCGGCGAGCTCTTCTACGCTAACGCTTCCGGTTCTCATTATGAGGGGCCGGGCGGGCCGCGAAAACTGGTCACGCGCAAGACGACGAGCCTTGCTGAAGCAACGCTGTTCACCACGACGCCGGCGCTGTTCAAGGGCGAGGCGCGCCTGCGCTACGACCAGTTCGAGAGGCAGGTGCAACTCGCTCGCTATGGCACCGACTGCTACGCCTTCGCCATGGTCGCCGCGGGAAGCGTCGACATCGTCGCCGATCCCGGACTGAAGCCCTATGACATCGTGGCGCTGATCCCCATCATCGAGAAGGCGGGCGGCGTGGTCACCACCTTCGACGGCGGGCCGGCCGAGAATGGCGGCGATATATTGGCGGCGGCGACGCCCGAGCTCCATGCAGCGGCGATGGCGGCCCTGCGCGGCTGAGCATCCGTTTCGCCGCGATGCGCTTTAGGCGTCTGAGAGACGCAGGCCCCATAGAATGAGCGCGAAAGCGATGAGGCCGGTCGGCGCGGACGAATAGGCGATGCCTTTGATCGCGTATTCCTGAAAGGCGCTTCCATGCGCGGCTCCGGCCGCCAGCGGCATCGTCTCGTTGCCGGCTCCCCAGAGGCTGGCCATCACATAGGCTGCCAGGATGGCTAAGGCTGAATAGATCAGGAACCAGAACGCAATCCGTGACATCGCGACGCCAAGATTGAGCCTGGACCAGACGAGACCCAAAACCAGCAGCAGGACGCCCTGCAAGGCGCTGAGCGTGTGAACCGACAATCCGAGCCGCGGTGCGGCGAGGTATGGGATGGCGAACCCTTCGAATGACGAAAACAGCAGGAGGGCGATGCCGAGCTGCAGCAGGCGATGGCCCTGGCGTGGCAGCGTGCCCGATGCGTTCATGACCGCTCCTCCCGATCCCGTCGACTGACCTCTGCGGACGGTAACTAGCGCCCGGCGCCGGAACGGGAACCAGGCGTCGAGCTGTCTCCGGCCGAACGGCCGAATTGAGAAGCATGCATAGCCGTTAAACCTGCCGAGGCGTCGGCGCGATCATCGTCCGACATTGATCCGTGCAAGACGGCGTGCTGGGAATGGGCGTTGTCGGCGGATAGCGGGGCGACCTGGGGGGCCAACCGGATTATGGAATTTCGCCAACCAGGCATGAGCCGGCGCCGGACCGGCTCCGGTCTCGGCAATACGCGCCATCAGGCCGTCGGGTCGTCGCTGCCGGGAATGAAAGCGTCGAAGGCGGCGAGGAATTGCTCGCGGTAGATGTCGGCCTCCTGCAGGATCTCGTGACGCGCGCCGTCGATCATGAGCAGCGAGCCGAGGCGCAGACGCCTGGCATAGGCTTCCACGGCCTTGGTCGAGACGACCTGATCGGCACCGGCGGCGATGACCAGCAGGGGGACCCGGATGCGGGCCATGAATTCGGGATCGCTTACCGCTTCCGCGGCTTCGGCAGCCGCTCTCAGCCAGCGGATCGTCGGGCCGCCAAGCGCCAGTTGCGGGTGATCCTCGTAGATCTTGGTGTTGCGGCGGTAGCGTTCCGGATCCGTCGTTACCTTGTTGGTGTCGAAGGGAGCGGTAACCTTCGGCCGCGGCCCCCAGGCGGCGTAAAGCCGGCCAAGGCCCAGGGCACAAAACAGCGAACAGACGCGGCGGACCGTCCGGATCGAGACGGGCAGGTCGGGCAAGGTGAAGAACGGCGCGATCAGCACCATGCGCCGCACGCGGTTGACCATGGAGGGCGAAGCAAGCAGCGTGATCACGGCGCCGGCCGAATGGGCAAGGATGTAGTACGGCCCGCGGCAGTCCGGCAGCACGATCTCCTCGAAGAACTGTTCAAGGTCGGCCGTGTGGTCGCGGAAGGACCTGATATAGCCGCGCTGGCGATCGCGGATCAGCCGGTCGGAGTCGCCTTGGCCGCGCCAGTCAAGCGTGGCGACGCCAAAACCGCGCGCCGCAAGATCGCGAATGGTTTCGAAATATTTCTCGATGCACTCGTTGCGGCCGGACAGCAGCACCACGGTGCCCTTCATCGGGCGGGCGAGCGCGGCGAACAGGCCATAGCGTATCTTCTTGCCGTCGCGTGCGGTGAAAAAGCCGCCGGTGGCGTTTTCCGGTCGCGGGTTGCCCTCAGTTTCATGAAAAAGGGGAGTTTCGTGAAAAGGGAGATCCGTCATTCGGCGCTTCGTGCTCGGCGTCTCGCATGCCTGCCTGTCGTGGCCGGCCTCGCCAAGGTTGATAGCCGTCCATGGGCCAAAAGCAAAGGAATTCCGGGAGCGTCGGATCGGCAACAGGGAAGGCCGGAAGCCGCTATGAGCGCGCTTCCGGCCCCTGTCGATCCGGGAGGAAGGGACGTTGCACCCGGTTCGGCCTCGTCGCGGCGCCCGGTCCATGCAGATCCGGCGCCGCTTGTCCTTGATGTCGAGAGCAGTCTAGCGGCGGCTGTCTGAACGCGCGCAAAAGCGCCGGTTCATCTGCCGTTCATCCTCGATTTTTGCCGGGAGGCAAAATCTTGAAATGGCTTTGCCCGCTCCCCAAATGTGGATTGCGGCCGCCAATGTCGGGGCCGCTGGTCAAACCGGAACGCCGCTCACGGGTTTCGCACCGGCCAAACGCAAACCTTGTTGCTCAACAGGAGAACACACCATGCGTCACGTTGATTTTTCCCCGCTCTATCGCTCGACCGTCGGCTTCGACCGTCTCTTCACCATGCTTGATTCCCTTGCGCAGCCCGATGGCGCGCAGACCTATCCGCCCTACAATATCGAGCGCACCGGTGAGGATGCCTACCGCATCTCGATGGCTGTCGCCGGCTTCTCGGACGAGGAGATCTCGATCGAGGCCCACCGCAATGTGCTGACCGTGAAAGGCGAGCGCAAGGATGAGGGCACCGGCGAGGGTTCCGAACTGCTCTATCGCGGCATTGCCTCCAGGGCCTTCGAGCGCCGCTTCCAGCTTGCCGACCACGTCGAGGTCGTGGGCGCCACGCTGAAGAACGGCCTGCTCTTTGTCGACCTGAAGCGCAACATCCCCGAGGAACTGAAGCCGCGCAAGATCGCGATCACTTCGGCTCCGGCCAAGGCCAAGCAGATCGAGGCCAAGACCGCTGCGTAATCCCTAAGTCTCCTCCCGAGACGGAAGCGGCGCCGAAAGGCGCCGCTTCTTTTTTATTTGCCGGGAACAGCAATTACCCGGCGATCAACTGGCCAAAGCGGTCGACTTCCTCTGACGTCGTCGCAAAACTGGTGACGAAGCGATAAAGCAATTCGTCCTCGCCGATATGGCCTTCGAAGCCATGCGGCTTGTGCCAGTCGTAGAAAACAGCACCCGCCGCCTGCAGCCTGTCGGCTTCAGCCTTTTTGATCACCGCGAAAACCTCGTTCGCTTGCGGCAGCCAAGCCAGTTTCGCCGTCTCGGAATCCTCGATCGCCGCGGCAAGGCGGGCAGCCATGGCATTGGCGTGCCTGGCGGTGTCGAGCCACAGGCCGTCGCGGAAATAAGCCTCGAACTGTGCCGCGATAAAGCGCGATTTGGAAAACAGCTGGGCGGCGCGCTTGCGCAGGAAGGCCAATTCCCGGGCACGCTCGAGACCGAACAGCACGATCGCCTCGGCGCACCAGCAGCCGTTCTTGGTGCCGCCGAAAGACAGTATGTCGACGCCACTTTTCCAGGTCATTTCGGCGGGCGTCGTGTCGAGCGCGACCAGTGCATTGGCAAAGCGGGCGCCGTCCATATGCAATGGCACGGAATGTTGCCGCGCGATGGCCGAGATCGCGGCGATGTCATGCAGGCCGTAGACCGTGCCGACCTCCGTCGACTGGGTGATCGAGACCGCCATCGGCCGGCCCCAATGGACCACCTCGCCGGCGAAACGGCCGATCGCCGTTTCCAGATTGTGCGGATCGATCCGGCCCAGCGCGCCATCGACGGCATGCAGCCGCGAGCCGCCGGAGAAATATTCCGGTGCGCCGCACTCATCTTCGATGACATGCGATTCGCGATGAGCGAAGGAAATGCCGCCGGGCTTGTTGTAGGCGGTCAGCGCCAGCGAATTGGCGGCGGTGCCGGTGGCCACGAAGAACACCGCAACCTCGCGTTCGAAGATTTCGCTGAAGCGCTGGCAGACGGCCTGGTCGAGCGCGCCATCGCCATAGGCAGTGGAAAAGCCGCCGGCGTGGGCCGAGAGGCCGGAGGCGATGTTGGGGTGGGCGCCTGCCCAATTGTCGGAAGCGAAGAACATGCATCTGCCTGTGCTGGGAAAATCGCTGCAACCTTGACCGGTTTCATGGCTGGCTCGCAAGGGCCAGACGCCAGAAAACGGGTAAAGCCAGCGAGCTGCCGAAAACCGGCAGGGACGGAAGCTTGCGTTTAGCGGGTATTTCACGAAGCTTTGTGTCGCAGAACGCCGAAGTTTTTTGTGAATCGGTCTTGTATGCGCCCGGCTTTTCTGCCATAAAAATTTAGGACAGTAGTGCTGTCTTATTTTGTCGCGCAAAACAGGCTGGATTGGCGTATTCTAAGCCTCTCCGGCTTTTGCCGCGAGCGACAGGTGGACGGCCGTGCTCTGGCCTGTACGATACCGGATGCGAACCGCGCGGCGAGCCGCATGGTTCGGCAAGGATTTCGCAAGACGTGCCGTAAGGATGAAGGGGAAGCAATGCGCTTCCCGAGGCAAACCAGCGCCCGCTAGGACGCGGAATGGAGGACAGGACGATGACGGAATTGACGCACGCTGCGACGAACGGCAAGGCCGCGCAGACGAAAGCGGCAGCCGTCAAAACCCTGGCCAATACCCGCCGCACCGGTTTGACCGCCCAGGGCCTTTACGATCCGCGCAACGAGCACGATGCCTGCGGTGTCGGCTTCATCGTCAACATGAAGGGCGCGAAGTCGCACACGATCGTCGAGGACGGGCTTTCCATGCTCGAAAACCTGACGCATCGCGGCGCCGTCGGCGCCGATCCGCTGATGGGCGACGGCGCGGGCGTGCTGGTGCAGATTCCCGACGGCTTCTTCCGCGAGGAGATGGCCGCGCAGGGCGTCGAGCTGCCGCCGGCGGGGCAGTATGGCGTCGGCCATTGGTTCATGCCGCAGGATGCCGCGCTGCGCGCCCATGTCGAGGACATCATTGCCGAATCGGCGCAGTCCGAGGGGCTGCCGCTGCTCGGCTTCCGTGACGTGCCGGTCGACAATTCGTCGCTCTCCAAGGCCCCGGATATCGTGGCATCCGAGCCGTTCCACCGGCAGGTCTTCATCGGACGCACGGCCGACATTCCCGACGACGAGGAGTACGAGGCCAGGCTCTATCTGCTGCGCAAGGTCATATCGGGCCGCATCTACGCCGAGAACGACAACAAGGACATCGGCGCCTACTGCGTGTCGCTGTCGGCGCGCACCATCGTCTACAAGGGCATGTTCCTGGCCTATCAGGTCGGAGCCTATTACAAGGACCTGTCCGATCCGCGCTTCGAAACGGCGCTGATCCTGGTCCACCAGCGCTTCTCCACCAACACCTTCCCCTCGTGGAAGCTGGCGCATCCCTATCGCATGGTCGCGCATAATGGCGAGATCAACACCGTGCGCGGCAACAACAACTGGATGGCGGCGCGCCAGGCGTCGGTGGATTCGGAGCTGTTCGGCAACAACATCTCCAAGCTCTGGCCGATCTCCTATGAGGGCCAGTCCGACACCGCATGTTTCGACAATGCGCTCGAGTTCCTGTTCCAGGGCGGATACAGCCTCAGCCACGCCATGATGATGCTGATCCCGGAAGCCTGGGCCGGCAACAAGCTCATGGACGCCGACCGCAAGGCCTTCTACGAATACCACGCGGCGCTGATGGAGCCGTGGGACGGGCCCGCCGCGGTCGCCTTCACCGACGGGCGCCAGATCGGCGCCACGCTCGACCGCAACGGCTTGCGGCCAGCGCGCTACATCGTCACCGACGACGACCGGGTCATCATGGCGTCGGAGGCCGGCGCGCTGCCTGTGCCGGAGGAAAAGATCGTCCAGAAGTGGCGGCTGCAGCCCGGCCGCATGCTCTTGATCGATCTTGCCAAGGGCCGCATCGTTTCCGACGAGGAGATCAAGTCGGAGATCGCCACCAGGCATCCCTACAAGACCTGGCTCGCCAATACGCAGCTCATCCTGGAGGACCTGAAGCCGGTCGAGCCGCGCGCGCTGCGCAAGGATGTCAGCCTGCTCGACCGCCAGCAGGCGTTCGGCTACACCCAGGAAGACACCAAGCTCTTGATGTCGCCGATGGCCACCACAGGCCAGGAAGCCGTCGGTTCGATGGGCACCGACACGCCGATCTCGGCGATGTCGGACAGATCGAAGCTGCTCTACACCTATTTCAAGCAGAACTTCGCCCAGGTCACCAATCCGCCGATCGACCCGATCCGCGAGGAACTGGTGATGAGCCTGGTGTCCTTCATCGGCCCGCGGCCCAACATATTCGACCTGGTCGGCAGTTCGCGCCGCAAGCGGCTGGAAGTGCGCCAGCCGATCCTGACCAATGGCGATCTCGAAAAGATCCGCTCCATCGGCCACACCGAGGATCGGTTCGACACCAAGACGATCGACATCACCTATGCCTCGATCGAGGGCGCGGCCGGCATGCAGGGCGCCATCGATCGGCTGTGCGAGCGGGCGGAAGCGGCGGTCGCCGGCGGCTACAACATCATCATCCTGTCCGACCGCCAGCTCGGGCCGGACCGCATCGCCATTCCCGCGCTTCTGGCCACGGCCGCGGTGCATCATCATCTGATCCGCAAGGGGCTGCGTACTTCGGTCGGGCTCGTCGTGGAATCCGGCGAGCCGCGCGAAGTGCATCATTTCTGCTGTCTTGCCGGCTACGGCGCCGAAGCGATCAATCCCTATCTCGCCTTCGACACGCTGCTCGACATGCACAAGCGCGGCGAATTGCCGGAAGAGGTCGACGCCTACGAAGTCGTGTCGCGCTACATCAAGTCGATCGGCAAGGGCATCCTCAAGGTGATGTCGAAGATGGGCATCTCGACCTACCAGTCCTATTGCGGCGCGCAGATCTTCGACGCGATCGGGCTGAAGACCGATTTCGTGGAGAAGTATTTCACCGGCACCGCCACGCTGATCGAAGGCGTCGGGCTGGACGAGATCGCCGAGGAGACGTTCAGGCGTCATACGGATGGTTTCGGCAACGATCCGGTGCTGCGCAACAGCCTGGATGTCGGCGGCGAATACCTGTTCCGCATGCGCGGCGAGGCGCATATGTGGTCGCCCGACGCGGTCGCCACCTTGCAGCATGCCGTGCGTCAGGGGTCTTGGGAGACCTTCAAGGAGTATTCCGCGCAGATCGACAGCGAGACGGCGCGCGCGCAGACCATTCGTGGCCTGTTCAAGATCAAGCTGGCGGAAGATACCGGCCGCAAGAAGGTCCGTCTCGACGACGTCATGCCGGCGGCCGAGATCGTCAAGCGTTTCTCGACCGGCGCGATGTCGTTCGGCTCGATCTCCAGGGAAGCGCATACGACGCTGGCGCGCGCCATGAACGCCATCGGCGGCAAGTCGAACACTGGCGAGGGCGGCGAAGAGGCAGACCGCTATCTGCCGCTGCCCGGCGGCGGCAAGAACCCCGAACGTTCGGCGATCAAGCAGATCGCTTCCGGACGGTTCGGCGTGACGACCGAATATCTCGTCAACTCCGACGTCATGCAGATCAAGGTGGCGCAAGGCGCCAAGCCCGGCGAGGGCGGCCAGTTGCCCGGCCACAAGGTCGACGCCACCATCGCCAAGGTCCGGCACTCGACGCCCGGCGTCGGCCTGATCTCGCCGCCGCCGCATCACGACATCTATTCGATCGAGGATCTGGCGCAGCTGATCTACGATCTGAAGAACGTCAACCCGGCGGCCGACATTTCGGTCAAGCTGGTGTCGGAGGTCGGGGTCGGCACGGTCGCGGCGGGCGTCGCCAAGGCGCGCGCCGACCACATCACCATCTCGGGCTACGATGGCGGCACGGGTGCCTCGCCGCTGACGTCGCTCAAGCATGCCGGCAGCCCGTGGGAGATGGGCCTTGCCGAGACGCACCAGACGCTGGTGCTCAACGGTCTCAGGTCGCGCGTGGCGCTGCAGGTCGATGGCGGATTGCGCACGGGCCGCGACGTCATCATCGGCGCGCTGCTCGGCGCCGACGAGTTCGGCTTCTCGACCGCGCCGCTGATCGCGGCCGGCTGCATCATGATGCGCAAATGCCATCTCAACACCTGCCCGGTTGGCGTGGCGACGCAGGATCCGGTGCTGCGCAAGCGCTTCAAGGGCACGCCCGAGCACGTCATCAACTTCTTCTTCTATGTCGCTGAAGAGGTGCGCGGACTGCTTGCCGAAATGGGCTTCACCCATATCGACCAGATCATCGGCGACGCCGATCTCTTGGAAAAGCGCGACGTGATCCAGCATTGGAAGGCGCGCGGGCTCGACTTCTCGAAGATGTTCTACAAGCCCGATGCGCCACATGAGGCGGTGCACTGGACCGAGCGGCAGAAGCACCCGATCGACGACGTGCTCGACCGCAAGCTGATCGAGCTGGCCAAGCCGGCGCTGGAGGCCAAGCAGCCGGTCAAGATCGAGGTCGACATCCGCAATGTCGATCGTTCGGCGGGCGCCATGCTGTCGGGCGAGGTCGCCAAGCGCTTCAAGCACAAGGGCCTGCGCGAGGATACGATCCAGGTGAAGCTGACCGGGACCGCCGGCCAGTCCTTCGGCGCCTTCCTGGCGCGCGGCATCTCCTTCGAGCTGGTCGGCGCCGGCAACGACTATGTCGGCAAGGGCCTGTCGGGCGGCCGCATCGTCATCCGGCCGCCGGATGAAGCCAAGATCGTCGCGGCCGAGTCCATCATCGTCGGCAACACGGTGCTCTATGGCGCTACCGAAGGCGAGGCTTATTTTGCCGGTGTCGCCGGCGAGCGCTTCGCGGTGCGCAACTCGGGCGTCGTCACCGTCGTCGAGGGCGTCGGCGACCATGGCTGCGAATACATGACCGGTGGCATCGTCGTCGTCATCGGCAAGACCGGCCGCAACTTCGCCGCCGGCATGTCGGGCGGCGTTGCCTATGTGCTGGACGAGGCGGGCGATTTCGCCGAGCGCTGCAACATGGCCATGGTCGAGCTGGAGCCGGTGCCGGAAGAAGACGACCTGATGGAAAAGCTGCTGCATCATGGCGGCGACCTCGACCACAAGGGCCGCGTCGACGTCTCGGGTGACATGACCAGCCATGACGAGGAGCGGCTCTATCAGCTGATCTCGAACCACGTGCACTATACGGGTTCGGTGCGCGGCCGCGAGATCCTCGACAATTGGGCGGCGTTCCGGCCGAAATTCCGCAAGATCATGCCGGTCGAATACCGCCGCGCGCTGATCGAGATGGAACGCATGCGCATGAGCGTGGCGGCCGAATAGATCTTCGCAAAGGCCGGGAAGCCCAGGCTTCCCGGCTCCATGTCACTGATAATTTGACCTCTCGCGGAAGGTTGCCACGGCTGCCTGAAGAGGTTAACGGGTGCGGCGAAAACCGCACCATCTGGACAGCAGGAACTGGACTATGGGCAAGGTAACAGGCTTTCTCGAGATCGACCGGCAGGTGCACAAGTACCAGCCGGCCTCCGACCGCATCCGGCATTTCCGCGAGTTTACGCTGCCGATGTCGGACAAGGAGGTCGAGAAACAGGCCGCGCGCTGCATGGACTGCGGCATCCCGTTCTGTCACGGGCCGACCGGCTGCCCGATCCACAACCAGATCCCGGACTGGAACGACCTCGTCTATAACAGGGACTGGGACAATGCGATCCGCAACCTGCATTCGACCAACAATTTCCCCGAATTCACCGGCCGCATCTGCCCCGCGCCTTGCGAGGAAGCCTGCACGCTGAACCTCGAGGACATTCCGGTGGCCATCAAGACGGTCGAGCAGGCGATCGCCGACAAGGCCTACGAGACCGGCCATATCAGGCCCTATCCGCCGGAGAGGAAGACGGGCAAGCGCGTCGCCGTCATCGGCTCCGGCCCGGCCGGCATGGCCGCCGCCCAGCAGCTCGGCCGCGCCGGCCATGATGTCCATGTCTACGAACGCGAAAGCCGGCCAGGCGGGCTGATGCGCTATGGCATTCCCGACTTCAAGATCGAGAAGCACTATATCGATCGCCGCATCGAGCAGATGCAGGGCGAAGGCGTGACCTTCCATTGCGGCGTCAATGTCGGCATCGACAAGCCCGTGGCCGAACTGCTCGCCGAGCATGACGCGGTGCTCTATTGCGGCGGATCCGAGACCCCGCGTGCGGCCAACATCCCCGGTGACGATCTCGGCGGCGTCTATGACGCGATGCCTTACCTGGTGCAGCAGAACCGGCGTGTCGGCGGCGAGCCGATCCAGTCGGTGGCGTGGCCGTCGCACCCGATCATCGCCAGCGGCCAGCATGTCGTCGTCGTCGGCGGCGGCGATACCGCTTCCGACTGCGTCGGCACCGCCTTCCGCCAAGGCGCCGTGCGCGTCACGCAGCTCGACATCCGTCCGCAGCCGCCGGAGAAGGAAGACAAGCTCGCCGTCTGGCCCTACTGGGCGACCAAGATGCGCACCTCCTCCTCGCAGGCCGAGGGCGCCGAGCGCGAATTCCAGGTGGCGACACTCGAATTCATCGGCGAGGAAGGCCAGCTGACCGGTGTCAAATGCTGCGAGGTCGACGACAAGCGCCGACCGATCGTCGGCACCGAGTTCGTCATCCGCGCCGATCTCGCCTTCATCGCCATCGGCTTTGCCGGGCCGGCCATGGCCGGCGTGGTGTCTGAACTGGAAGGTGAGATGAAGATCGTCACCGACAGCCGGCGCTCCCGCAATGTCGAGGCCAATGACCGCGACTACCGGACCAGCGTCGACAGGCTCTATGCCGCGGGTGACGTGCGTCGGGGCCAGTCGCTGGTGGTCTGGGCGATCCGCGAGGGTCGGCAGGCGGCGCGTTCGATCGACGAGGCATTGATGGGTTCGAGCGTCCTGCCCCGCTGAGCCCGTTTGGAAACTCTACTGCTGCGGCCATAAGGCGTTTTCTGCGCTTCCGGTGCTCCCGTACCCAAAAAGTACGCTCGCTCCGGTTCTTGAAAACGCCATCCTATGGCTCGCAGCAGCGAGTTCCGAAAACCGGTTTCGGCCCTCCGCGCTGCTAAGGAGTGATGGCCGTCGTCGTGCCAGCCGCGGCGGCCGCGGCTGCCGGATTTGTCTTCGGCGGCCAGGCGAAATCGTCGGCGCGGCCGGGCGAAGCCACCGGCGCCTTGCCCTCGACCACCAGTTTTTCGCCGGGCAGGCCCGGGTTGGCCTTCGCGGGCGGTCCGGCGCCGAGCAGTTCCGTGCCGCCGTCGAGCGCCGGATCGCTGAGCAGCATCGGCGCGGTGCGGTCAATGACGATGGGAGCCGCGGCCGGCGCCGGCGCCTCGACCGGCGCGCCGGCAGGAGCAGCGGTCGGGGCGACGCTTCCCGGCGCGGCCAGGCCCAGGACCTTCATCAACGGCTTTTCGGTATAGAAGGCGAGCTTGCGCTTGCCGGCCTTCGACATGTTGATGCCGTCATCGGAGCGCAGCCGCACGGGCTGGCCGTTGATGTCGGGGCCACTGGTGACGAAGGCGCCGTTCTCGTCGACGAATCCATCCCAGATATCGACGAATTCGCCGCCATGGCTTTCGGCCGCCTGACGGTAGATGTCGTTGAAGGCGAGCATGTCGGATGTCATCTTCGAAACCCTGAACGCCGGCATGCCGACCCACAGGAAAGGCACCTTAGCCGTGGCGATGGCCTTGCCGAACGCTTCGGTGCGACGTTCGTATTCCTTGGTCCAGGTCTCGGAACGGGGCTGCTCGCGCACATCCCCCACCTTCATCGGCTGGCGGTCGTTGGAACCGAGCATCACGACCACGGCGGCGGGCTTTTCGGTCTCTATCAACGATTTGATCTGTTCCGGCCAATTGTAGAAATCATCGCGCACGAAGCCCGACGAGCCATTGGAGCGAACGACGATCCTGACGCCGGTATTCTCGGCAAAGGCGGTATCTAGACCTTCGGCGAGCCCGGCCGCCATGAAATCGCCGACCACCAGGACGACCCGGGCGTCCGGCGCCTTCTCGGCGATCGGGATTTCCGGTTCCGCGGGCGGACGCGGGGCACGCGGCTTTTTTGCCTTCGGCCTGGGCCTTGGTTTCTGGATGTCCAGCGGCGGCTCGATCCGCTCGCTGCGGCGCGGGAACAGAAGGTCACGCAATGACCAGCCGCGGCTTTGCTGCTCCTGCGCCATGGCGGGGGCATGGAAGGCGCCTGCCATGGCGACGGCGAGCACGGCGACGGCCAGGAACAGCACCAGCATGCGGGGAATGAAGGTCCCGATGCGCGCAGCCCAAGCCAATCGCTCCTCCTCAGTTCATGACAGGCCCTATTTTTGCCTGAGCCATTTTAGCACTTCCATGCTCGGATAGCCGTCCTGGGTCAAGCCGACCTTTGCCTGATAGGCCATGATGGCCGACTTCGACCCGTCGCCGATCTTGCCGTCGAATTTGCCGTCATAAAGGCCGTGCTGGGAGAGCCGCTTCTGCAATTCCTGCCTTTCCTCGAACGTCAGCTTGGTGAAAGGCCGTTTCCAGTCCTGTACGAGGCCGGTGGAACCGGCGATCTCGTCGGCAAGAAGACCAACGGCAAGCGCGTATTTGTCCGCATTGTTGTAGGCCTTGATGACCGAGAAATTCCTGATCATCAGGAAAGCGGGGCCGCCGCGGCCATCCGGTACTTTCAACGTCGCCTTGTCGCTGAGGTTCCTGAACGGCTTGCCGCTCGCCCTGACCACGCCGAGCGCCTGCCATTGCGCCAGCGTCCTGGAGCCTGCGGGCAGCTTGCCGGCCGGCAAGGCCACCTCGTAGCCCCAGGTCTTGCCGGCCTGCCAGCCATTCTTCTTGAGCAGATTGGCTGATGTCGCCAGCGCATCGGGAATGGAATTCCAGATGTCGCGCTTGCCGTTGCCGTCCATGTCCACGGCATAGTGCTGGTAGCTGGTCGGGATGAACTGGGTCTGGCCCATGGCGCCCGCCCAGGAACCCATGAGGTGGCTCTCGTCGATGTCGCCGGTCTGGAGGATCTTCAGTGCGGCGACCAGTTGCGTGCGGGCATATTTCGACCGCTTCTGATCGCCATAGGCCAGGGTCGCCAGCGAGCGGACGACATTGCGCATGATGTCGTCGCGCTTGAGGATCTCGCCATAGTTGGATTCCATCGACCAGATGGCCAGCAGGACGTTGCGGTCAACGCCGAACCTCGCCTCGATCCTGTCCAGCCACGGCTTCCATTTCCTGGCCATCTGCTGGCCGACCGCGACCGACTGGTCGTGGACGCGGTTGTCGAAATAATCCCAGGCGGGCGCGGTGAATTCCGGCTGGGTTCGGGCTTTTTCCAGCACCACCGGATCGGGTTCGTCGATGCCCCTGAAGGCGCGGTCATAGACGGCGCCGGAAACGCCCCCCTGCACCGCGGTGGCGCGGAAGCCGGCGACCCATTGCCGGAAGCCGGCATCGGCGAAGGCCGGCCCGGCAGGCATCAGCATGGCGAGCGAGAGGCTGGCGGCCGTCATGACGCTGGTGAAACGCTTTGCGGCATTGCGAACGGACATCTTTTCCTCCTTCTCCGTCTTGGGAAAGACCATTCATCGCCGAACCAGGTTAGGAATTGGTTTACCATAGGCCGCCCCTGGAACGAAAAGGCGCCTCGATGCTTCTACCGGTGCAAGTTTCCCTTCATCCGCCCGATAATCCTCAATTCCGGCGTGAAAATGTCGCGGGGCGGGATTGCGGAGCCGGCCTGCAAACGGATAATTGAAGGCATGAAGAGAGTTCGCAAGGCAGTTTTCCCGGTCGCAGGTCTCGGCACGCGGTTTCTCCCGGCCACCAAGGCCGTCCCCAAGGAAATGCTTACCGTGGTCGACCGGCCCGTCATCCAATACGTGGTGGACGAGGCGCGCGAGGCAGGCATCGAGCATTTCATCTTCGTCACCGGGCGCAACAAGGCGGTCATCGAGGATCATTTCGATATCCAGTTCGAGCTCTATGACACGCTCGCCCAGCGCGGCAAGGACGACCAGCTCGCCAGGCTGCAGCGGCTGCAGCCCGGGCCGGGACAGACCAGCTTCACTCGCCAGCAGGTGCCGCTCGGACTTGGCCATGCCGTCTGGTGCGCGCGCGAACTGGTCGGCGACGAGCCGTTCGCGCTGTTGTTGCCCGACATGATCATGCAGTCGGAAAAGAGCTGCATGAGGGACATGGTCGACCTCTATGCCGAGACCGGCAACAACATTATCGCGGTTCAGGAATGCGATCCCGCCGAGACCCATAAATACGGCATTGTCGGCCGGGGCGAAGCCACCCATCATGGCTTCCGCATCACCGAGATGGTGGAAAAGCCGAAGACCGGCACCGCGCCCTCCAATCTCTACATCAATGGCCGCTACATATTGCAGCCCGAGATTTTCAAAATCCTCGAAGGCCAGGAGAAGGGCGCCGGAAACGAGATCCAGCTCACGGACGCAATGCTGAAGCTGGAGAAGCAGCAGCCCTTCTACGGCTACCACTTTCAGGGCCGCACCTTCGATTGCGGATCGCCGGAAGGGTTCGTCGAGGCCAATGTGGCCTTCGCGCTCTGGCGCAACGACATGAACCAGAGCATGGCCGGCGTTATCCGCAGGCTTCTCGACGAGATGGCGCCTTCGGAGCACGTTGTGGCGGCGCTTTAAGGGAGGCGCTGTCTGGCCGATGTCTCGGATGCGGCACGCAGCTTAGCGGCCCGCGCTTACCGCTGCACCTTCACGCCGAGATAGATGCTGTTGGCGGTGTAGTCGCGGCCAGGCAGGTTGCTGGTGAGCTTCTCGGTCCTGGCGCGGGTGGTGAGGCCGGCATAGCGGTTCAGCCACCATGTCAGCCCGGCTTCGGCGCTCAGCACCCTGTCATGGCCGTCTATGCCGATATAATCGCGCCAGTCCAGGCCCAGCGCGGCATTGCCGGTCAGGTTGGCGCGGATCTGGCGTTCGGCCGTGAGGCGGCCGGAATAGAGGATGTCGCCGCTTTCACCTGCGGTGGTCGTGGGCTCGACCGTGGTCCGCCCGGTCAGGCCGATCGTGGTGCCGCGTTCGGGCGACCATTTCAGGTCGGCGTCCACGGTGGCACCCGCGATCGCCCCCAGGCGGTCGTCGTCGATCGCTTCCCGCAGCCAGCCGGCCGAGAACTCGCCGGCGAGCTTCTCGCCCATGTCGAGCTCGAGGCCGGCGCGGGCACCAAGCCGCGTTGATGAACGCTCGAAGCCTTCATTGTCGAAGCGTTGATCATAGGCCCTGCGCCCGAGTTCGATTTCGGTGAAAGGCGTAAGGGCAGGGGAGATTTCGTAGCCGGTGCGCAAGGTCGCCGTATAAAGCGTGGAGTTACGATCCTTCTGCGACAGCGAGGTGTCGTCAGAAAGCTTGGCGTCGCCATAGAAGTCGTGCGAGACCGCGCCGGTCAAAGTGTATTGCGCCTTGCCGACGTCCTTTTCGATGCCGAGGCTGCCGTCGATGGTCTGGCGCAGCGGTTGCTTGCTGACGCCTGCAATGGCGTCGGGCGACGAGGCCGATTCCGGCACGGCCTCGTAACCGAGCTTGGCGACGGCGCGTTGCTCGTTGTCGAGGTCGACATTGAGCTGGCCTTCGATGCGGCCTTGCTCATTGTGAACCGGGTAGCCCGAGACGGTCTCGCGGAAGAGGCCATAACCATCAATGGTCGCGGAGTTCTCGCGCCAGTCGGAGGCGGCGGAAAAGCGCAGTGCCGTCTCGGACAGCAGCGCCGCTTTGCCGGCACTGCTGGAATCGCCGTTCGAGGTGGCGGTCAGGCCCTGCTCCAGCGTCGGCCTTATGACGAACGAGCCCCATTTGATGCCTGGAGCGGTGAACGGATCGTCCTCGATTTTCTTCTTCTGCCCTTCGATGGAAGCGGTGCGTTCGGCGCCCGGATCGAGCTGCTGCCGGTCGACGCTGTCGATCGTGACGGCGCGGCGGTTGGCGGTCTCCTGGTCGGTGCCGGTGACGGTGGCGTCGGCATCGTCGGCCGTGCTGGCGGTCGTGGTCGCGTCGGTCGTCGCGGTGGTGTTCTTTTTCTTTGTCTTCGCCCTGTCGGCGGCCTTGTCCGCATTGGCCTGCCCGGTGGCCGATGGCCGGCGTGGTTTGGGCGGAGGCGGATTGTCGGCGGTCACGTCGTCACCGGCCGCCGGCGGGTCGAAGATGCTGCCAGTGGGCGAGGCGGCACCGCTATCGTCAGGAGCAGCGCCGGCGCTGGCGGGCAGATAGGTGCGCGACGGCGTGTCGTCCTGACCGGCGGCATTCGCTGGCTGCTGTTGACCCTGACCGGCTATGGCGGCCAGTCTCGCTTTGCGCTGCTGGTCGGACAGGATCGCCGATTCCGAGACCTCGCCGCGCAGCTCCGTTTCCTGGGCGAAGGACAGCGTCGGTCGCGGCAGGCCGAAGATGCTGGTCGCCAGCAGCAAGGCGCAGGCAGCCTTGCTCTTTCGCCTTCTCGTCTTTTCTGACTGGGCCCCGGACATCGCCACCACTGCTTGCGCGGCGCGAGCGCGCGCCATACTTACCGAACCGTAAATGGGGATGGTTAACGGAGGGTTGAGGCGGGGGGCGATTGCTTTTCCAAGCGCTCATTGTTCCAGGCCTCGACATTCGTGACCTTGCGCTTCGTTCATTCGAACCGCTCTCCTAGACGGTCGGGGGAGGCATTTCCGTTGGACAGGCGCGGCACAAAGCGCTAATCGCATCGGCCATGGATGCGCGATCCCTCGACAAGAAGCCGTTGGACAGACAGGCCTCGAACGCTTCGGCGCTAAGAACGGTGGCGACCGAACAGGCGGGAGTGGCAGCGCTGGCCGAGGCGCTCGAAAACGGGCTGGCGAAGCCCTTTGCCGAAGCGGTCGACATGATCTCGAGGATCGAAGGCCGGGTCATCGTCACCGGCGTCGGCAAAAGCGGCCATATCGGCTCGAAGATCGCCGCGACCCTGGCCTCGACCGGAACGCCGGCCTTTTTCGTCCACCCCGCTGAAGCCAATCACGGCGATCTCGGCATGATCGCCAGGGACGATGCCATCATCGCCATGTCATGGTCGGGCGAAAGCAAGGAGATGATGGGCATCGTCGCCTATTCCAAGCGCTTCTCCATCCCGCTCATTGCAATCACGTCCGGTGAGACATCGGCGCTGGCGCGCGCCGCCGATGTCGTGCTTTTGCTGCCGCGTGCGCCGGAAGCCTGCCCGCATGGCCTGGCGCCGACGACATCGGCACTGCTGCAACTGGTGATGGGCGACGCACTGGCGATCGCCCTGCTCGAGGCGCGGGGTTTCACGCCCGATCATTTCCGCACCTTCCATCCCGGCGGCCAGCTCGGCGCCAACCTGATGCAGATCCGCGAGATCATGCATGTCGGCGAGAGATTGCCGCTGGTCGTTTCGGGCACCGGCATGCAGGACGCGATCCTGGAGTTGTCGCGCAAGGGCTTCGGCTGCGTGGCGGTCACCGCCGCCGACGGCGCGCTGATCGGCATCGTCACCGATGGCGACATCAGGCGTCACATAGGCAGCAACCTGACGGCGATGACCGTCGATCAGGTGATGACGAGATCTCCCAAGACCGCGGCGCCGGACACGCTGGTGGCGACCGCACTGCAGACGATCAACAATTCAGCCATCACCAGCCTGATGGTGGTGGAGGGCAACAAGCCCGTCGGGCTCGTCCACCTGCACGATCTTTTGCGCATCGGCGCTGCGTAGGGCAGTTCACCGTTTCACGGAAACGGCGAACTGCTCTATCTCTTTGTTTCTGCACAATTCCGGACGGAAAACCGTACACACTTTTCCTGGAATTGCGCTAGCGCGGAGCCGGTTTCACACTCGCTCGACGGTCAGTTCGAGATCGGTGTCGGCGGCTCCGGTGACGCGCACCTGGGTGCCGGCCGGCAGGTCAGGGCCAGAGACGCGCCACAGCGTGTCGCCGAGCTTGATGCGGCCGCGGCCGTCGCGGATCGGCTCGGCCAGCGTCGCCATCCTGCCGATCATCTGCGCCCCACGGCGGTTGAGCAGCGGCTGGTCGGTCGGCTCGTCGCGTCCGCCGATGAGTTTCTTGCCGACCAATGCCGAGACCAGCGACAGCGCGAGGAAGACGAGCACTTGGACCTGCCAGGTCCAGCTGGCCGCATCCCAGACCAGCAGCGATACCGCGCCCACGATCAGCGCGGCGATGCCGGTCCACAACATGAAGATGCCCGGTGCGATGATTTCCATCGCCAAAAGCACGAAGCCCAGAACCATCCAGTTCCACGGGCCGAGTTCGGAAACGATGCGGTCGATCATGGTTTTGATCCACTCACAAAGGCATTAGTTGTCGCTCGGCCTGACGACCGGAGGTCGTGAGACCTGCCGCTGCGTGCCGGACGGCCCGTCGCCCTTGAACACTTCCCTGGCGATCTCGCCGATGCCGCCCAGCGAGCCGATCAGCGACGACGCTTCGAAAGGCATCAGCACGATCTTGCTGTTGGTGGCCGAACCGATCTTGCCCAGCGCTTCGGTGTATTTCTGGGCGACGAAGTAGTTGAGCGCCTGCACATCTCCCTTGGAGATCGCTTCCGACACCACTTGCGTGGCGCGGGCTTCCGCTTCGGCGGAGCGTTCGCGTGCCTCGGCATCGCGGAAGGCGGCTTCCTTGCGGCCTTCGGCCTCGAGGATCTGCGACTGCTTGAGGCCCTCGGCGGCAAGGATCTGCGCGCGTTTGTTGCGTTCGGCCGTCATCTGCCGGCCCATCGATTCGATCAGGTTGGCGGGCGGATTGATGTCCTTGATCTCGACGCGGGTGATCTTGATGCCCCAGGGATGGGCCGCTTCGTCGACCACGCGCAGCAGGCGCTCGTTGATCGCGTCGCGGTTCGACAGCAGCTCGTCGAGATCCATCGAGCCCATCACGGTGCGAATGTTGGTCATGGTCAGGTTGAGGATGGCGTTCTGCAGGCCGGAAACCTGGTAGGCCGCCTGCGCCGCGTTGAGGATCTGGAAAAAGGCGATGCCGTCGACGCCGACGATGGCGTTGTCGCGGGTGATGATCTCCTGGCTCGGGACGTCGAGCACCTGCTCCATCATGTTCAACTTGGCGCCGATGCGATCGATGAACGGCACGATGAGGTTGAGGCCTGGCGACAGCGTTTTCGTGTAACGGCCAAAGCGTTCGACCGTATAATTGTAACCTTGCGGGATTGTCTTTATGCCTTTGAACAGCACCAGCACGACAAGAGCGACCAGAACAATAATCGCAATATCGAAACCACTGAAATCCATTTGGCTCTCCCTCAAGAGGCAAGCCATGGGAGCCATTCTCCCGCAGCCGGCTTCAGCAAACACTTAAGTGTGTTTCAACAACGTTACAATCAGGTGATGAGGGATTGTTTGTGTCGCTGCTGCCGGTGCCTGAAGGCGAACAGGCTTGCGTCCGTATCTTCCGATCCGGCGATGGCGGCAGAAACGATTTCGGATGCGATTTGCGAGAAGGCGATGCCGTTGCCGCCATAGCCCATCACGGCCTGGATGCGCGGATGCCCAGGGATGGCGCCGATATAGGGCAGGCCGGTGGTTGTGGTGCCGAAGGAGCCGGTCCAGGCAAAATCGGGCCTGGTGTCCAGATCCGGGAACAGGCGGCCGAGCTTCCTGGCCAGTCTCAGGCTCTTGCCGGCGATCAACGCGTCACGCCGTTCCTTGTCGATAAAATCCTCGTCTTCGCCGCCGCAGATCACCCTGCCGTCGGCTGTCGCCCTTGCATAAAGATAGGGGTCCGACGCTTCCCAGATGAGGGCCGCGTTCGGCCAGATCTTTCGCGGCTGCGGGCGTGTGGCGATGGCCCATGTCGAGATGACGCGGTGGGCGGCTGCCGGCACGATGTCGGTCAACTCGTAGCCGGTCGCGAGCAGGACGTGCTGCGCGCTGATTATGGGGCCGCCCCTGGTGGCGACGACGACCTCCTTGGCGCTGTCTTCGATCGTGGTCGCCTCGACCGGGGCGTAGAGGCGCGCCTTGCGCTCCAGCGCCTTCAGCAGCAATCCGGCGGTCAGTTTGCGCGGATCGAGCACGATGTTGCCATGGCTGAGGATGGCGCCGTCGCGCTCGATGCCGAATCGCGCAGCCAGCGGCGCAGGGGCGAGATAGGTCGCGGCGATGCCGGCCTGTCGCCGCGCCTCGGTCTCGTCACGCAACTGCGATGGGCCGAGCACGGTACCGGCCAGATAGAGGGAGGGGGCGCGGCTCAGGCGGCAGTTGATGGAGAGCTCGGCTATGCGGCCGGCAAGGTTGGAAACGGCCAGACGCGAGCGCCGCCAGGCCTGTTCCGCCGAGGCCTTGCCGATCATCCTGCCGAGTGCCGTCAGCGGCTGGTCGATCTCGAACTGCACCAGGGCGGTGGTCGCCGACGTCGACCCTCTCAGCGGGCCGCGCCGGTCGATGCAGACCACCGAATGGCCGTCCGCCGTCAGCGCTTCTGCGATCATGGCGCCGCTGATGCCCATGCCTATCACCAGCACATCGGCCTTGGCGTCACGGGTCAGAGCGCTTGTCGGGACAGCGGGTGCCCGATAGGCGGACCAGACTGGCCGCCCGCTTCTGAGGTCGAGCTTGCGGGGCATCGATGGTCTCCGGAGGGCGCGCCTCAACGCCCCGGAACGTCCATTGTTCCCGGGTTCAGATCCAGCCGGACAGTTCGCGCCGCACCATCGCCTCGATCACCGCCATGCCTTTGGGACTGTCGTTGAGGCAGGGGATGTGCGCGAATCTCCCACCGCCGGCATGATGGAAGGTTTCCGCCGCCTCGCGGCCGATCTCGTCCAACGTTTCGATGCAGTCAACGGAAAAGCCGGGGTTGACGATGGCAATCGATTTCACGCCGTCCTTGGCCAGTTTCTCCACCGTCTTGTCGGTGTAGGGCTGCAGCCATTCCTGTGCGCCGAAGCGCGACTGGAAGGTGGTGATCAGCTTCTTCTCGTCCCAGCCGAGCCTCTCGCGCAGCAGCCGTGTCGTCTCGAGGCAATGCTCGCGGTAAGGATCGCCTTTGTCGGAATAGGGTTTCGGGATGCCGTGATAGGAGGTGATGACCACCTCCGGTTCGAAATCGAGGCTGGCCAGATGCCGTTCGATCGAATGGGCGAGCGCCTCGATATAGACCGGTTCGGCATAATAGGGCGGCACGCTGCGGACGGCAGGCGCCGCACGCATCTTCATCAGCGCCCGGAACAACTGGTCATTGGCAGTCGCCGTGGTGGTGGCCGAATATTGCGGATAGAGCGGAAAGGTCAGGATGCGGTCGCAGCCCTGCGCGACCAGGCTTTCGGCGACGCTCGCGGTCGAGGGATTGCCGTAGCGCATCGCCCAGCCGACGACCACGTCGGGCAGGTCGCGCAATGCCACGGTCAGCTTCTCGGCCTGGGCGCGGGTATAGGTGCGCAGCGGCGACTCGTTGTTCTCGCGATTCCAGATCCTGGCATAGTTGGCGCCCGACTTCTTCGGTCGCGTGGTCAGCACCAGGCCGTAGAGGATCGGATACCAGATCGCCTTGTTGAGTTCGATGACGCGCGGGTCGGACAGGAATTCGCGGAGATAGCGCCACATCGGCCTGAAATCGGTGCCGTCCGGCGTGCCGAGATTGACCAGCATGACGCCGACCTTGCCCGCCTTGGCCGGCGAATGTCCGGCCGGTCTCGGCCCCACGGTTCTCGCGGGCTTGGCGTCGACAGGAGTGGAAGGCGGCATTGCGGGTCTCCGAACACGGCGCGAAAGTAGCGATGCGGCGCTGCTTTTCAATGCAGCGTCTGGCCGCACCTTACCCGAAACAGGATGCCCGCCCTGTTTCGGGCGGGTGTCCCTGCGCGCAAAGGCGAAGGCGGTTACCTCGGCGGTATGGTCAAGGTGGCGCCGACCGGAAGCCGGCGCGGCTCGTAGCCCTTGTTGGCTTCGGAAATGACTTTCCACCTGGTGCCGTCGCCATAGGCCTTCTTTGCCAGGTCCCAATAGGTATCGCCGGCGACGATGACATGGCTGGTTTCGGCCGGTGCGGCCTCGGCGGGCTTTGCCGGCTCAGCCGGCGCGGGTGTTGCCGGGGCAGGGGCGGCTTCGGCAGGCTTTGCCGGTTCCGCAGGTGCTGGCGTTGCCGGAGCGGCAGGCGTTGCCGGTGCGGGCGCAGGCGCGGCCTCGGTCGACACGGCCGGCGGCGTGTTGGCGATATCGCCGGAGTTGGCAGGCAGATCGGGCATTGCTTCGGCTGGCTTGGCGGGCTCCGCCGCAGGCGCGGCCGCTGTCGTCGCGGCGATCTCGGTGATGCGGCCGTCGAGCTTGGGCGTGTAGGGCCGGTGCGCGCCGAGATAGTCGGCGACCACCTGTTCGAGGCCGGGGCCGTAATCATAGGCGTTCTTGGCCTTTTCGGCGAAAACCTTGTAGCCGTCGCCGCCCTGGCGGACATAGTTGTTGGTGGCGACCAGATAGTCCTTGTCGGGATTGAGCGGCGTCCAGGCGCCGTTCTCCATCACCTCGACAGACTTGACGCGGCCGGCATTGGCCGGGGCGGATTTGTCGAAGGCGTATTTCAGGCCGGCCACCTGCGGGAAGCGGCCGGCGCCGTCCTCGACCTGGCTGAGACCGCTTTCGAGCCCGGCAACGAGGTCCTTGCCCGAGATCTGGAAGGTCGCCAGCGTGTTCTGGAAGGGCAGCACGGTCAGCACCTCGCCCATGGTGACGGTGCCCTTGTCGATCGAGGCGCGCAGGCCGCCGCCATTGGAGATGACGATCTCGACGCCCTGTCCCTTGACGTGGTCGAGGATGGCGTCGGAGACGAGATTGCCCATCGCGCATTCGCGGGCGCGGCAGCTCTCGCGGCTGCCGTCGATGACGTCGGTCGTCTCGGCCACTTCCTTGTTCTTAAGCGCTTCGATCGGCGCGCCGAGCTCCTTTATGCGGGCGAGCACGGCGGGATCGGGCGTGATCGACTTGTCGAGGAGGATCGGGTCGCCGCTCGCCGACTTGACGACGCCATTGTCGTCGAACACGACCTTGAACTCGCCGAGATATTTCGAATAGGACGCCGCCTGCACGACCGGCACCTTGTAGCCGTCCGGATTGTCGACCATGGTCGGATAGGGGCCTGCCGCCTTCGGATCGGTGTTGGACAAAAGCGTATGGCTGTGGCCGCCGACGACCACGTCGACGCCCGGGATCTTCGCTATGACATCGCGCTCCCTGTTGTAGCCGATATGGGTCACGGCAATGATCTTGTTGACGCCCTCTCCCTTCAGCTTCTCGACCTCGGCCGTGATCGACTTGACGTCGTCCTCGATGGCGATGTTGGGGCCGGGAGTGGCGAGTTCGGGCGTATCGTTGGTGACGGCGCCGATGATGCCGATCTTCTGGCCGCCGACCTCGACGACGATGGACGGCTTGACGCGGTCACCGAGCTTGGACTGCGCGTTGGCTTTCACATTGGCGCCGAGCACGGGGAACTTGATCATGTCGAGGAACGGCGCCAATGCCGTTTCGCCGTCGTCGAATTCATGGTTGCCGAGCGCCATGGCATCGAACTTCATGTCGTTGAGGAACTCGCCTTCGGCCTTGCCTTTGTAAGTCGTGTAGAACAGCGAGCCCTGGAAATTGTCGCCGGCGCTGAGCAACAGCACGTTCTGGCCTTCCAGCTTCTTGCGCTCCTGCGCGATCGCCGTGACCAGCCGGCCGGCGCCGCCGACGCATTCGCCCTTTGTCTCCTCGTCGGCCGAGCAGGTGGATTCGTATTTGTTGTTGCTTTCGATGCGGCTGTGCCAGTCGTTGATGTGCAGGATATTCAGCGTGTAATCGGCAAAAGATGCGCCGGCCGACAGGCCCAGCGTCGACGCGGAAAGGGCGGCAATGGCGGCAAGCTTCTTCATCTTCGTCTCCCGGATAGGCTGATCAGAGCCGTTTAGCGCTCTTGCTTGACCGGTCTCTAACAGCCGGCTTTTTCAGCCATGTTCCCATCGCGTTCCGGAGCATGCAAGGGAAAATCGGGGCAAAACCCCGTTGATCTCTGCGGGGCACAAAAAAGGACGGCGGCCATTGGCCGCCGTCCTTGGATGTCTGAATGCCTGGCGGTTCAGGCGCGCCGGGTCAACACGAAATTCTGGCCGGAGCCGCTGGTGCAGTTGAGCTGGCTGGTGGACACCAGCAAGCAGTTGAAGCTCACCGGAGTCTGCCGGATCAGCGAGGTACCGTGGATCTCGACCGAAGTGGCGCCGGTCATCGTATAGGTACCGTCGGACAGCTTCTGGCCGGTATCGGTCGCTACCGTGGTGAAGGTTCCGCCGGCAAAGGTCGAAAGACCGGTGCCCTTGGCGTCGATCCAGGAGCCTTCGACGCCCTTCGGCGCGGCCCCTATCGACGGCTCGTCGGGACCGCTGGTTGCACAAGCGGCCAGCCCCACCATCGTGGCCGCCGCAACACTCATCGAAAGAATCTTGCGCGCAATGGTCATGTAAAAATCCTCTCCTCGCCCGTCGGCCCGAAATCGGAAAACGACTTTCGGAAAGCACGGTGCATGCATCCAAGTTTCAAGAGCGTAGTTCATGCGTCCAGATGGACGCGGCTTGCTCCCGTCCGCATCCTTCAATCGCCCGATTTCCGGGCGATTGCAAGGCAGTGAGGCATGCTTGGCGCGACGCTATCGCACCAGGATGTTGCGGAATTGCCACGGGTCGTTCCGGTCGAGGTCCTCCGGAAACAGGCCGGGCCGATTATCGAGCGGCGTCCAGTCGGTATAATAGCCCTTCACCGGTCCGAGATATTGCGACTGCACGTCCAGACAGCGCTTGTAGTTCATCTCGTCGGCCTCGACGATGCCGGCCTCGGGGTTCTCCAGCGCCCAGACCATGCCGGCCAGAACCGCCGAGGTGACCTGCATGCCGGTGGCGTTCTGGTAAGGCGCCAGCTTGCGCGCTTCGGCGAGCGACAGTTGCGAGCCGTACCAGTAGGCGTTCTTGTCATGGCCGTAGAGCAGCACGCCGAGCTCGTCGACGCCGTCGACCAGTTCGTTTTCGTCCAGCACATGGTGTACCGGTTGCGCCTTGCCGGCGGCGCCGAACATTTCATGCAGCGACAGCACCGCGTCGTTGCAGGGATGATAGGCGTAGTGGCAGGTCGGGCGGTACTGAACCTTGCCCTTTTTGGAGCGCACGGTGAAGAAGTCGGCGATCGAGATCGCCTCATTGTGGGTCACCAGGAAGCCGTATTGCGCACCTGGCGTCGGGCACCACGAGCGCACGCGCGTGTTGGCGCCGGGCTGCTCCAGATAGATTGCAGCCTTGGAACCATGCTTGTGTTTCTTGCCGTTCTTGGGCATCCATTTCTCATGCGTGCCCCAGCCGAGTTCGGCGGGCTGCAGGCCCTCGGAAATGAAGCCCTCGACCGACCAGGTGTTCCAGAACACGTCCATCGGCTTCGGCTTCTTGGTGCGCTGGGTGTCGCGCTCGGCGATATGGATGCCCTTGACGCCCGCCTTCCTCATGAGCTTCGCCCAGCCCTCGCGGTCTTCCTGCGCGGGTTCCGAAAACTCGAGGCCGAGATCGGTGGCCAGGTTGACCAATGCCTGCTTGACGAACCACGAGACCATGCCTGGATTGGCGCCGCAGGTGGAGACCGCGGTCGCGCCGCCGGGCTTGTCGTGCTTTTCCTTGAGCAGCGACTCGCGCAACGCATAGTTGGTGCGGCTGGCATTGTCGGCCTCGGCATCGAAGTAGAAACCGAGCCATGGCTCGACGACCGTGTCGATGTAGAGCACGCCGAGCTTGCGGCAGAGCCGCATCAGATCCACCGAGCCGGTGTCGACCGACAGGTTGACGCAAAAACCCTGGCCGCCGCCATTGGTCAGAAGCGGGGTCAGGAGCTTCTTGTAATTCTTCTCGGTCACCGCATCCTGCATGAAGGTGATGCCACGCTCGTCGAGCAGCGCGCGATCGGTGCCGCGCGGGTCGATGACCGTCATGCGCGATTTGTCGAACTTGAAATGGCGCTCGATCAGCGGCAGCGTGCCCCGTCCGATCGAGCCGAAGCCGATCATCACCACAGGGCCGGTGATCTCACCGTAAACGGGCCAGTTTTCATTCGCCATTTTATCGAGCACTCCTTCAGACAGGTGCAAACCCGGGCATTCTCGCCCAACGGGCATGCGCTACATCACAGATCATTGTCATAAACCAGTGAAAAGCGCCAACCGCCGGTCAGGCGGCGTTCGCCATTTGGTTAAGGACGCCGACCAGCCGGTCGCGGTCTGATGTCAAGCCCTTGTAATCGAGCTGGGCGATGTCGAGCGCTTCGAGCTGGGCAGCGAAAGCCGGAGCCAGCGTCGCCCGGTCGGGGTGATGCGCCAACGCCGCCAGCGGGTCGAGATGAATGCGGATGGTGAACAGGATGTCGCCCGAGACGGGCAGTTTTCGAAGCGTCTGCCGCTCGATGCGGATGAAGGCGTGGGCATTGGCGTCGCCATCGGCAAATCGCGACGGGCGGCTGGCGGCGCGCTCGATTCGCTCGACATTGGACAGCGGGTGGTAGAGCGCATCGCCCGATTGAATCGACCAGTTGTAGCGCTCCACGGCCTGGCCCTGGAGGCCGTCGAACATGCGGTTGATCAGCTCGGCCGGCCGCGTGCCAGGGCCAAAACCCGGCACAGGCGCATGGATCTGCTGCAACGGCTTGCCGAATTTTTCGAGCAGCGACCAGGACGAGGGAAAGCAGAGCGAGCCGGCGGCGAGCCGCCAGCCGTCTTCGCCGCAGCGCATCAGGATCAGGTCTTCCTGGACGAGCAGCGAGGCCGCGACAAGCGGCGCCTTGGCGAAGTCGCCCTCGGGATTGCCGGCGGCGCCGATCACCTCGACCCCACCACTGGCACGCCGATGGGTCTCGGGAAATGCCCGCGGCAAGTGCGCTTCGAGCAGGTCGAGCACTTCGCGCTGGGCATCGCGCGTGCCGTCTTCCTCGACGAACACGGTGCCGGGCATTTCGGCATAGAGCCGCTGCTTCTCGGCGAGGAACGGCAGGAGATGTTCGTCGACTTCGATCCAGTCGGCCAGGGCAAGCGGCTTCAGCCCGATGGTGAACAGCTTGGACGAGCCATCATAGGGCGTGTGGGTGGGCAGCGATGTCATGCTTCAGATCAGTTTTGCCGGGATCAAGCCGCGCAGTGAATTGCCGACATAGAGCGCCCTGGCGGATTTCAAGTCGTCAAAGCTGTAGATCGCCTCGCGGGCGCGGCCTTCATCCAGAAGCGCGCCGCGCAATACGCCAGGCAGCAGCCCGCAATCGAGGCGGGGCGTCAAAAGCATGCCGTCGCCGAAATCGGCGAAGACATTGGTGATGGTGCCTTCGCACATCTCGCCACGTTCGTTGGCCAACAGCACTTCGTCGGCCTGGGTGATGAGGTATTCGGCACGGGCATGCGCGTAGACCTGCCGGTGGCTGGTCTTGTGGCGCAGCAGCATGTCGTTCGAATCGAGCCTCGTGCGCGCCAGCCGCAGCGTCCAGACCTTATCGGCGGCGAGCGGCTCATAGGACTGGACCGAGGCGGCCGCGTCGCCACTGCGCGCCAAAGCCAGGCGCGTGCGCAAGGCGTTGCGCGCGCCATCGACAGCCTTGCCCAACACGTCGCCGATCCTTTGCGGGTCGCAGGCAAAACCGAGTTCGGCCGCCGAACCATAGAGGCGCGCGAGATGCCGCTCGAAGCGCAGGAAGCCCATGGGCGGCTCCCAGCGCATGGTCTCGATCAATTCGAAACCGGCGGCGTTCCCGTCGCGAAGCGGGCTTTCAAGAGACACTCCTGATACTCCTCCTGCGCGGTTGAATCGAAGACGATGCCGCCGCCGACATTGTAGACGGCCTCGCCGCCGGGAAAGAGCGAGATGGTGCGGATCGCCACGGAAAAGCGCATCGTGCCGCCGGGCGCGATCCAGCCGATGGCGCCGCAATAGACATCGCGGGGCGTGCCTTCAAGGTCATGCAGGATCTCCATGGCGCGGATTTTCGGCGCGCCGGTGATGGAGCCGCAGGGAAACAGCGCGGCAAAAATCTGGCGGATCGTGAGGCCCGGCAGCAGCTTCGCCCTGACGTCGCTCACCATCTGGTGGACGGTCGGATAGGTCTCGATGCGGAACAGCTCTGGCACTTCCAGCGTACCGACCTCGCTGATCAGCGAGATGTCGTTGCGAAGCAGGTCGACGATCATCCGGTTCTCGGCCTGGTTCTTCTCATCATTGCGCAGGAAGGTTTTCTGGCGCTCGTCGTCGGCTTCCGTCGCACCACGCGGCGCCGTGCCTTTCATCGGATGGGTCTCGACCATGCCCTGGGCGTCGATCTCGAAGAACAGTTCGGGTGAGCGCGACAGCACGACCGGATCGCCAAGCGAAACCAGGGCACCATATTTCACCGGCTGGCGTTCGGTCAGCGCGTCGAAGGCGGCGAGCGGATCGCCCGACCATTGCGCATGCACCGGGAAGGTCAGGTTGCCCTGGTAGCAGTCGCCTTGCCTGATGTGCCGGTGCAGCCGCGAGAACCGCTTCTCGTAATCCTCGAACGACCATGTCGCCCTTGCATCGAAGATCGGGCCGTTGGTCGCCGCCGCCTTGCGGGGCGGCACCGGCTCTTGCACCGGCGCGTCAAAGACGCCCAGGCAGACCAGCGGGGCGCGGCGCCCGGCCGGCAGCAACGGAACCAGCTTCGGCTCCAGCAGGTAGCCCGCCTCGTACGAGAAGTAGCCGGCAAGCCACTTGCCGGCATCATGCGCGGCCTGGGCCGCCTGCAGCGCGGCCGAGAAATCCCGGGCCTCGTGCGCCGTGATGATGTCGTCCGGTCGGTCGAAAACGAGCTGGCGCGCGCTTTCGTCATTGCGGAAAATTGCGGCGGGCAGGGGCATGGAACTCGGCGCGTGGATCGATGAAGCCAATGATGGCTCTATATGGGGGGGCAGCCGCGCGCAATCGAGGGAGCGGCACCTTGCCACTTAAACCCGACCTGTCGCCCGATCCGTGGGCAGACCTTGCGGCCAAAAGCAAACCGGCGGCGCTTCGTTCGCGCCGCCGGCCGCAATCGTCGGATCTGCCCTGTCGCTCAGGTGTTGCTGGCGGTTCCAGCCGACGGAAACTGCCTGGCGAATTCCGCCTCGTTGCCGGCGGCGAGCAGCTTGGCCTGCTCGATCCAGCGCTCGCGCGCGATACGGCCGTCGAAATTCATGACGTCCTCGATCCGCTTGATATCAGCGGCTGTCCAGGCGGCGATCTGGGCAAAGCTGGTGACGCCTTGTGCCCTGAGCAGTTTCTCGTTGACCGGGCCGATACCGATCAGCCGGCGCAGATTGTCGGGTTTGCCGGAAGCCGCCTTGGCCGGCGCGGCCTTCGCCGGTGCCGCCTTCCTGGGCGCCACGCTGGCCTTGGGTGCCGCCTTGGCGGCAGCGGCCTTCGGCGCGCCGGTCTTCGCGGCGCTGGAAGCGGCCTTGGCCGCAGCCGGCTTCCTGGGCGCCGGCTTGGCCGCCGGAGCGGATTTGGCAGGGGTGGGCGTCGACATCAAGGCGGCCGGCGCCGGCGCCGCCGCCTTTGCCGGGCCGGAGCCGGTCGAGGCCTCGCGCAGCTGGCGCTCGAGATCGGCGCGGGTGCGCCCGCAGGCATCCAACTCGCCGGTCAGGCGATCGCTGTCGGCCCGCAGCCGGTCGCGCTCGCTGCGTGTGCGGTCGAGGTCGCCGCGCAAGCTGTCGAGCTCACCGCGCAGGCGTCCCCAGATGAACCAGCCAACCAGCACACCCACAAGGAACGCCAGGAGCATGTAGAAAAAAGTGCCCATTGTCTCTCTCTCCAGTCAGATCCGTCTGCCGCGGCATTGGACTTAATGACCTTCGGCGAAGGACTACTCGATGATGGTTCGGCCGCCTGCGGAACAGCCGGCCTCAGTCGAGCCGTCGGCGTCGGCTTTGCAAGCCATGGCCAATGGCCGTCGTCGCGTGCACCGGAACGCCGCGATCGGCTGAGACTTCCCCGCCCGACCCGCATGCTCCGGCTGAGCTTGGCGGGGAGGCTATCATAGAGCTTACGGAAAGCTATGGGAAAACTACGAAAGAGAGTTATTCAAGAACAGATATTTAGACCAAGAATAGTGTGGGCCCAATATGCATTCCGGCTAAACTGTTCTGAGCAGGTGGGGACGACGTACAGAAGACGCCTCAGTTGTCGAGCGCTTCCAGCTCGTCGATCAAGCCGCTGATCACGCCAAGCCCGATCTGCCAGAAGGCGGGATCGGTGGCATCGAGGCCGAAAGGCGCCAGAAGCTGCGAATGATGCTTGGTGCCGCCGGCGCGCAGCATCTCGAAATATTTGTCCTGGAAGCCGCGCTCGGCGTTCTGGTAGACCGCGTAGAGCGAGTTCACCAGACAGTCGCCGAACGCATAGGCGTAGACGTAGAAGGGCGAATGGATGAAGTGCGGGATGTAGGTCCAGAAGACTTCGTAGCCGTCGCGCAACTTTATCGCCGGGCCCAGACTTTCCGCCTGCACCTCCAGCCAGAATTGGCCGAGCCTGTCGGATGTCAGTTCGCCGTTGCGGCGCTCCGCATGCACCTTGCGCTCGAATTCGTAGAAGGCGATCTGGCGCACGACCGTGTTGATCATGTCCTCGACCTTCTGGGCGAGCATGGCCTTGCGCTCGCGCCTGTCGGTGGTCTGCTCGAGCAACGAGCGGAAGGTCAGCATCTCGCCGAAAACGGACGCCGTCTCGGCCAGCGTTAGCGGCGTCGAGGCCATCAGCGCGCCCTGGCCGCCGGCCAGCACCTGATGCACGCCATGGCCAAGCTCATGCGCCAGCGTCATCACATCGCGCGGCTTGCCCATGTAGTTGAGCAGTACGTAGGGGTGCGCCGAAGGCACGGTCGGATGGGCGAAGGCGCCGGGGGATTTGCCTGGGCGCACCGGCGCGTCGATCCAGTTGCGGTCGAAGAAAGTCCGCGCGATCTCGGCCATCTCGGGCGAGAAGCGCTGATAGGCGGACAGCACCGTGTTCCTGGCCTCGTCCCAGCCAATCACCGCCTGCGGCGTCTCCGGCAACGGCGCGTTGCGGTCCCAGTGGTTCATCACCTCCATGCCCAGCCAGCGCGCCTTCATCCGGTAATAGCGGTGTGACAGGCGCGGATAGGCCTCGCGCACCGCCGAAGCCAGCGCATCGACCACACCGCGCTCGACGCGGTTGGCGAGATGGCGTGAATCGGCAATGTCCTCGAAACCGCGCCAGCGGTCCGAGATTTCCTTGTCCTTGGCCAGCGTGTTGGTGACCAGCGTGAAGGTGCGCAAATTCCTCCGGAAGGTCTGGGCGAGCGCCTCGGAGGCGCGGCGTCGCACCTCGCCGTCGGCATCCTGCAATCGGTTCAGGGCCGGTTCCAGCGTCAGCTCCTCGCCGTCGACGTCGAAGCGCAGGTCCGTCATAGTCTCGTCGAACAGCCGGTTCCAGGCGCCGCGCCCGGTGATCGACTTCTCGTGGAACAGCTGCTCGACGCGATCCTCGAGCTGATAGGGCTTGTCCAGGCGCAGATCGAGCACCCAGGGCCGGTAATGACCGAAGGCGGGGTCGGCGGCGAGCGCGCCCTCGATGGCCGCGTCGTCGATCAGGTTCAGTTCGAGCGCGAAGAACAGAAGATGCGCGCTGGCGTCGGTCATCTTCTCCTGGATGTCGCCATAGAGCTTGGCGCGCTGCGGATCGGCGGTGTTGCCGGCGTAGATGAGGCCGGCATAGGAGACGATGCGGCCGATCAGCTCTTCCAGAGCCTCATAGGCGACAAGCGCCTCGCCCAGCCTGCCTGCGCTGCCGCGCTCGGCCTCGGCGGACAGCGTGCCCTTCCAGCGGCTCTCGAAGGCGACCGCATCGGCGGCGGCTTTCGCGATGTCGCGCTTCAGCTCCGGCGCCTCCATGCCCGCATAGAGGTCGGCAAGATTCCATTCCGGCAGATCGCCAAGCTCGGCGGCGCCCTGACCGGAAGCTGGCGCCGCAAGCCGCCGATCAAACATCACGCGCATCGACAATACCTTCTTTGAATCGAGTGGCCGGGCCCAGGGCCAGAATCAGGAGAACGGAGAAGCCGGTCAAATCCTAAGGAATTCGTTCACCGGGTTTTTTGAAACCTTATTTAGAACCCTGTGCCAAGATGGTCCATGGGGATATCAGGCGGGCGGCTCAAGACAGTCATGACAGGTTCCATACTCATAGTCGATGACGATCCCGTGCAGCGCCGGCTGCTCGAGGCGGCGGTGACGCGGTTCGGCCACACCGCAATCGTCGTCGACGGGGGCGCTGCCGGCCTCGACGCCCTCGACGGACCCGGCGCCCGCGACGTGTCGGTGGTCATCCTCGATCTGGTCATGCCTGATCTCGATGGCATCGGCGTGCTCAAGGCGATGCGCGAGCGCGGCATCACCATCCCGGTCATCGTGCAGACCGCCCAGGGCGGCATCGAGACCGTGGTTTCGGCGATGCGCCACGGCGCCTTCGACTTCGTCGTCAAGCCGGCCTCTCCCGACAGGCTGCAGGCCTCGATCGCCAACGCGCTCAAGGTTGAGGCTGTCGAAGGCGAGGTCAAGCGCACGTCGCGCCGGCGCGGCGGGCTGCTGACCTTCAGGGACATGATCACGCACAGTCCCGCCATGGACAAGGTGATCCGCCTCGGCCAGAAAGCGGCGGCATCCAACATCCCGATCCTGATCGAGGGCGAATCCGGCGTCGGCAAGGAACTGGTGGCGCGCGCCATACAAGGCAGCGGCGACCGCCGCTCGAAACCGTTCGTCACCGTCAATTGCGGCGCCATTCCCGACAATCTGGTCGAATCGATCCTGTTCGGCCATGAGAAGGGCTCGTTCACCGGAGCCACGGAGAAGCACACCGGCAAATTCGTCGAAGCGCATTCGGGCACGCTGTTTCTGGACGAGATCGGCGACCTGCCGCTCGACGTGCAGGTCAAGCTGCTGCGCGCCGTCCAGGATGGCGAGGTCGATCCGGTCGGCGGCCGCGCCACGGTCCGGGTCGACATCAGGCTGATTTCGGCGACGCACCGCAATCTCCTGCAGCAGGTCAAGGACGGCAAGTTCCGCGAGGACCTGTTCTACCGGCTCAACGTCTATCCGATCTATGTGCCGCCATTGCGCGACCGCCGCGACGACATTCCCGATCTGGTCGCACATTTCATGGAGAAGGTGGCTCCGGCAGACCCGCGCCATCGCCTGCGGGGCATTTCGGCGGCGGCGCTCGCCGTGCTCCAGGCCTATGACTGGCCCGGCAACATCCGGCAGCTGGAAAATGCCGTCTTCCGCGCCTCGGTGCTGTGCGAAGGCGATGTGCTCGGCGTCGAGGATTTCCCGCAAATCCGCGCCCAGGTGGAGGGCACGGTCCGTCTCGATGTGGACATCGCGCCGACCGGCCCGGCTTTGGCCGTAGAACCGCGCGATGAGCCGGCGCTGGCCGGCGAGGGCGTTTCGGCTGCCGAACCCGAATCGCCGACGCGGCTTCAGCCACGCTTCGGCACGCTGCGCGCGCTCGACGAGCGCGGCAATGTGCGCGCGCTGGCGGATGTCGAACTGGAGATGATCAAGCTCGCCATCGATCACTACAACGGCCAGATGAGCGAAGTCGCCCGCCGCCTCGGCATCGGCCGCTCGACGCTTTACCGCAAGCTCAAGGAATACGGCATCGATCCGGAAACCGGCAGGCTCGACCGGCTCGCTTCCTGAGGGCGCTATCGCGCACAGCCGCCCGATGTCCGGCCTGAGAGCGGTCGGCCCGAGTGCGGTCACGCAAGGCCGGGACCAGCTTGCGCTGCCATCATGTCGCCGGTGCATTGACTGGACCGGAGTGTGGCGCGCCGATGGCGACGTCCCCGACGGTCCCGTTCACGCATTAAGGCTAACGGTAACAGATCGTGTTTCGGCCAAACGAGGAATCATGATCTAAACCAGCGGTTTACCAAGAAACCTTGTGGACAATTTTTGGCGGGATATCGCCACGGTCTTACCGCATTTCGGCTTCAATAAGCGATGATTAACCATTAGGATCGATATTCGGATGTGACAACGACACGTCCGTTTGGGCAAATCCGGGGACAAACGGCAGCCTGCAAGGCCTTTTGATTTGAACAGAATCGAACGACACACAAACGGGCGGCACTATCATTTGAGCGTCTGGCCGAAGTGGCTGGCGGCCATGATTGTCGCATTTGGTTTTCTTGCCGCTGCCGCAACCGGCGCCAGGGCCGAAGTGCGTTCGCTGAAGCTCTACCACCTCCACACGCACGAGAAGGCGGAGATCGTCTACAAGCGCAACGGCCGTTACGATCAGGCCGGGCTGAGGAAGATCAACATCATCCTGCGCGACTGGCGCCGCAACGAGCCGACCAAGATGGACCCGCGCCTGCTGGACCTGGTCTGGGAAGCCTATCGGGAAAGCGGCGCCACCGACTATATCCAGGTGGTTTGCGGCTATCGCTCGCCGTCGACGAACTCGATGCTGCGCAGTCGCAGCAAGGGTGTCGCCGAGAAGAGCCAGCACATGCTCGGCAAGGCGATGGACTTCTACATTCCGGGCGTGCCGCTGAAGAAGCTGCGCAATATCGGGCTCAAGATGCAGGGCGGCGGCGTCGGCTACTATCCGAGATCCGGTTCGCCGTTCGTCCACATGGATGTCGGCAATGTGCGCCATTGGCCCGGCATCAGCCGACAGGAACTGGTGAGCCTGTTCCCGAACGGCAAGACGCTGCACGTGCCGAGCGACGGCCGGCCGCTGCCTGGCTTTGAGCAGGCGCTTGCCTCATACAAGGCACGCAAGGGCTCCGGCGGCGCCGCCATCGAGCTGGCCAGCGCCGGCGGTGGTTCCAAAAGGTCCGGCGGACTGCTGGCTGCCTTCTTCGGCGGCGGCGACGACGAGGCCGACGACAGCGCCGATGTCGCATCGGCAGAGCCGGCGCCGAAGCCGAGAAGCGTGAAGCCGGTACCGGCGAGCACCGCCAAGAGCGGCACCCTGCCGGGGATCGCGATCGTGGCGCCCGAGAACGCCAAGCGCGCCGAGATCCCGCAGGTCGCCGAGGAGCAGGCCCCGGAGCCGGAAAAGGATACGCCCGAGACGATCATCGCGGCGTTGCCGGCACGCAGCATCCCGCTGCCCGATTTCGCTCCGCGGCCGAAAGTCGACGTCGGCGCGCAGCCGCCTGAGAATGTTCCCTTCGGCATGGCGGATGCGACGGCCAGCACCGAACAGACCGTGGCAACCGTGCAGACGCCGGCGAATATGCCTTTCGGCAAGGCTGATCCCTCGGCGGTCGCCGCCGATGCAGCGCAGGTTGCCGCCAACAACATACCTTTGCCGACATGGCGCCCCGAACACACGTTGCCGGCGGTGCTGGCGCCTGCGCCCAGCAAGGATGTGCTGATGGCGCTGGCCGAGACGGCCGAGCGTGGCAAGACCGCGACCGATGCTTTCTCGGTGCTGCCGAGCGCGCGGCCGGATATGACCAATATCGATGCGGCCAAGGCCGATGCGGTCAAGCCCGATGCGGTCAAGGCCGTGCTCGACGAGGCCGAGGCGCTTCCCGTGCAGGCTGACTATTATCGGGTTGCGTCGTTGTCCGAGCCTCGTTCGGCTTTCAACGACCCGTCCGGCGTCGATGCCGCATCGCCGCGCGAGGCCGTCGTCGCCCGCGCTGCCGGTTCCGATCCGGTCGCCGCGATCGGCGCCGGCGTGAAGACGACCCGCAAGGAGGCCAGAGCCACCGCCCGCGACCTCAAACCCGGTCCCAAGGCCATCGTGGTTGCCGCCGCACCGCAGGCCGCCCGCTGGGCGCTGACCAGCGGCGAGAATGTCGCGACGGTTTCGAGCGCCACGACGGCGCCGGGCTACGCCTACAACGTGGTCCACACGCCGCCGAGCGAGGTCTACACGGCCGGCTTCCAGCAGGGCGACCAGATGGCGGATGCCAACCGTTTCACCGGCAATGCCGTAAAATTCCTGTCCGTCGCGCGCTTCCAGACGAAGTAAAGACCGGGCATTCCGAAAGCCGCGCCGGGCAACCGGCGCGGCTTTTCGTTGTCAGCCGGCTGTGTGCGGGCACAACCGGCATGCATGAAGCCGGCCCCGGCCCCGCGGGATCACGGGTGCCTGAACTTCTCGTGAAAAGGTAAAAGCTGCCTGTTTCCCGGCTAGAATGGCTGCGTTCCAACCCCGGGGATATTCATGAAGAAGATCCTGTTGGCATCCGTCCTGGCGCTGGTGGCGGCATCGGCGGCTTTTGCTCCCTCGCAAGCCGAAACCGTGATCATCAAAAATGGCAAGCATCACTGCCGGACCAAGATGGTCACGCATTGGAAGCATCGCCACAAGGCGGTCGAGAAGGTCAGGGTCTGCAACTGACCGCCAAGACACCACTGACTATCATGGCACCAGACTAGCCCGATCGGCGCAAGCCGGCCGGGCTTTTTCGTGCCGCCCGGGATGGTTCAGTCGATGTCCAGCGCGGCCGCTTCGCCCTGCGCCAGAAGCCGCGCGGCATCGCGTGCAGGCGGCAACCCGAACTGACGCGCATACTCCCGGCTGAACTGCGAAGCGCTTTCATAGCCCACGGTAAAGGCAACCCGCGCGGCGTTTCCCGGCTGGGCCAGCAGCAGGTGGCGGGCCTCCAGCAGGCGGACCTGCTTCTGGTACTGGATCGGGCTCATCGCCGTCGCCGCCTTGAAGTGGCGATGAAACGCAGCGCTGCTCATATTGGCGAGCTCGGCCAACCGCCGCACCTCGATAGGCTCGTCATAGTGAGCCCGGATCCAGGCGGTCGCCCGGCGGATCTGTGACAAGCGGCTGTCGGCGCCGGCGAGCTGGCGCAACTTCGCGCCTTGCGGGCCTTGCAACAGGCGAAACAATATCTCGCGCTCGAGCAGGGGAGCGAGCACGGGAATCTCGGCGGGCCTGTCGAGCAGCCGCAGCATCCGGCGCCACGCGTCGAGCAGGTCGTCATTGGCCAGGTAGGTCATGAAATCGTCGCCACCGACGGCCGGCTCGTGCTCGATGAGCAGGGCTGCGATCGCCTTGACATCGAGGGCGAAGCCGATGGCCACATAGGGATGCGCGATACTCGCCTCGATCAGCTGGCTGGTGGCGGGTGTCTCGACCGCGTAGACGAAATAGCTGCCGGCTTGATAACGAAGCGTGCGCTCGCCGATCAGCACCGATTTCGTGCCTTGCAGCACGAACAGCGCCGTCGGCTGACAAAGCTCGGGCATCGGCGGCGTCGGGACCTCGCTGCGGCCGATCGTAACGCGAGGGATCGCCGTCCTTGTCCGCCGCCCATGCGCATGGCGGCCGGCGATGGCGATCAATTCCAGCAGCGCTTCTCTCATCGTTTCAGCATTGCCGATCCGCGTGGGCCGCGCAACCAGGTGAGAGGATCAGGCAAGAGCAAGAGAGTTTTCGGCGCGCCAGGCGGGCGGCAATCCGCCATCTCTAAGGCGCGCCGCGTTTGGCGACGCGTCTTGGGCCTTTGTTTATGCATGTCGTTCTCCCGGACCGGGGCCACTTCTAGGCGACATGCATCAGGCCTCCACAAAGGAGATTTGGATATGACGACATCGAAGCGCGCACTGGTGACCGGCGCCAACAAGGGCATCGGCCTGGAGACCGCACGGCGCCTGGCGGCGACAGGATTCAAGGTCTGGCTCGGCGCCCGCGACGCTGAACGCGGCGCTGAGGCGGCACAGGCGCTGCGCAACGAAGGGCTCGACGTCGAGTGGCTCGAACTCGACGTCGTCGATGACGAAAGCGCGGCGGTCGCCGCCAGGACCGTCGCGGCGCGGGTAGCCAGCCTCGACGTGCTGGTCAACAATGCCGGCATTGCTCCTGGATATGTCGACGCGCTCGGCCCCGACGAGCGCTATGAGCTGCCGCCGAGCCGGGAGAATATCGCCGACATCAAGGCCACCTATGATGTCAACGTCTTCGGCCCGATCCGGGTCACCCAGGCATTCCTGCCGCTCTTGCTGGCATCGCCCGCCGGCCGCATCGTCATGGTGAGCAGCTATATCGGCTCGATCGCACGCGCGCAGGACGCAACAGGCGAAAACCAGTCGCCCAACATAATGGGCTATGGCAGCTCCAAGACGGCGCTCAACGCGATTACGGTGGCGTTCGCCAGGGAGCTCGCGCCGCGCGGCATCAAGGTGAATGCCGCTGCTCCCGGCTACACCGCGACCGATCTCAACGGGCACAGGGGCGGTCGCACGGTGCGGCAGGCAGCCGAGATCATCGTGCGCCTGGCGACGCTCGATGCCGATGGTCCGACTGCCGGCTATTTCGACGAGAATGGCCCGCTGCGCTGGTGAACGCGAAAGCGCTTATCCGGCGAGCTTGCTCGCGGCGCGTGCGAGAGCTTCGATTTCGTCCCACCTGCCGGCCTTGACCATGTCGTCGGGGGCGACCCAGGAGCCGCCGACGCAGATGACATTGGGCAGGCTGAGATAGTCGGCCGCGTTCTTGCCGGTGATACCGCCGGTCGGGCAGAATTTCACGTCGGCGAGCGGCGAGGCGAATGCCTTCAGCGAGGCGATGCCGCCGGACTGCTCGGCCGGGAAGAACTTCAGGAAGCGCAGCCCGGCTTCGCGCGCGGCCATGATCTCGCCGGGGGTGATGGCGCCGGGCAGCAGCGGAACCTCGCTGTCGGCGGCGCCTGCCAGAAGCTCGCGGGTTATGCCCGGGCTGACGATGAATTGCGAGCCGGCGGCGGCCGCCTCATCGAACTGGCGGGCATCCAGAATGGTGCCGGCACCGACGATGGCTTCCTCGACCTCGCCGGCCACGCGGCGGATCGCTTCCAGCGCATCCGCGGTCCTGAGCGTGATCTCGATCGCCGGCAGGCCGCCGCGCGCCAAAGCGCGGGCCAACGGCACCGCATTGGCAAGATCAGTGATCTTCAGCACCGGGATGACCGGCTGACCGTTGAGCAACGACAGGAGTTTTTCGGTCTTGCTGGGCATCTTCTTCTCCATATCGTTGTCAATTCAACCGATTAGCAAACGGATATTTTCCTGTCCACGCAACCGGGCGTGTCGTGATGTCACGCACGCCGGGTAGCTTACGGGCTCTTCCGGAACAGGGCCATGGCAGGCCGTCAAACCCGTTTCACCTTGAAACGGCTTTTACGAGCGTCTAGTTGCTCTGGCAATGACACCGTCCGCGCCATCCCAGCCTGTCCGCGTCGCCGCGCTCTACAAATTTGCCCGGCTCGACGCCTTCCAGGCGCTGCGGGCGCCACTGGCTGCCTTCTGCTGTGGGCGCGGCATCAGGGGTACGCTGCTTCTGGCGCATGAAGGCATCAACGGCACGGTCGCCGGCAGCGATGCGGCGATTGCCGAACTGATCGAACATCTCGAAGCCATCGACGGGCTGTCCGGCCTCGAGGTGAAATACAGCAGCGCCGCGCAAACGCCCTTCCACCGCATGAAGGTGCGGCTGAAGCGCGAGATCGTCACCATGGGTGTCGAAGACATCGACCCGGCGAAGAGTGCCGGCACCTATGTCGCGCCGGCCGATTGGAACGCGCTGATTTCCCAACCCGACACGATCGTCATCGACACGCGCAACGCCTACGAAGTGTCGATCGGCACCTTCAAGGGCGCCATCGATCCGGCGACCGCGAGCTTTCGCGAATTCCCGGCCTGGGTGGAAGAGCACCGCGCGGAACTGGAAGGCCGCAAGGTCGCCATGTTCTGCACTGGCGGCATACGCTGCGAGAAGGCGACGGCCTATGTCAGGTCGCTCGGCCTTGAGGAGGTGTTCCATCTCAAGGGCGGCATCCTGAAATATCTCGAAGAGGTACCGGCCGAAGACAGCCTGTGGCAAGGCGAATGCTTCGTCTTCGACGAACGGGTTTCGGTGTCGCACGGCCTCGCCGAGGGCGATGCCGAGCTGTGCCGCGCCTGCCGGCATCCACTGACCTTGGACGAGCTGACATCGCCGAAATTTGCCGCCGGCGTCTCCTGCCCGCATTGTTTCGACGCTCGGTCGGACGACGACCGCCAGCGCTATGCCGAGCGCCAGCGGCAGGTCGAGCTGGCGCAGGCGCGGGGCAGGGGACCGCATATCGGGTCCTGATCAAGGCGCCTGGGCCGGGGCAAAGCGGCCGCCCGTCATTGCAATGCCAGGTTTCGGGACCTACGTCTTCGGCGTTCGAAACCTGCCCGTTCGGCCGGGCAATCCTGGAGGCATTGATGTTCGATCCCAAGAAGCTTCTCGACGATCTGCTCGGCTCGCAGATTCCCGGCACCGGCGGCACGGTCCGCGACAAGGCCGGACAGGCGGTGCAGATGGCCAAGGACAATCCTCTTGCGGCGGGCGCGCTGGCCGCGGTGCTGCTTGGAACCGGCGCCGGGCGCCAGGTCACCGGTGCCGCCGTCAAGCTCGGTGGGTTGGCAGCGATCGGCGGCCTCGCCTACAAGGCCTACCAGAACTACAAGGCCGGCAATGCACCCGAGCAGGCGCCGGCGGCCGGCGAACCGGAATTGCTGCCGCCGCCGAAGGACACTGCGTTCCACCCGTCGCAAGCGCCGCAGGGCGAGGACGAATTCACGCTGACCCTGGTGCGGGCGATGATCTCGGCGGCCAAGGCCGACGGCCATATCGACGATGAGGAGCGCAAGAAGATCGCCGGCAAGCTGAGCCTCGCGGGGATCGGTTCCGATGCGGAAAAATTCCTGATGGCGGAGCTGGAGAACCCGCTCGACCTCGACACGCTGGTGGCCGGCGCCAAGACCGACGCGCAGAAGCTTGAGCTCTACACCGCGTCGCGCCTTACAATCGATCCCGACACACGCGCCGAGCGCGGCTATCTCGATCTGCTCGCGGGCCGGCTCGGCCTGCCGGATGCGCTGATCGACCATGTCGAGGCAACGGTTTCGGCGGCCAAAGTGCCGGCTGCCAAGGCCGGGACCTCACCCAATCCACGCTGGTAGGCCAAAACGGAACAGGCGGGCCTTCGTGGCGTTAACCTCTCGTTAACCCAGGAAGCGCATGATTCTAGACAGTCGGATCGGCTTTCCTCCTCCCAAGTCCGGTCCAGATCAGGGCGGTCGCCAATGACCGCCCTTTTTGTCGGCCCTCCGGGCTTCTCCCAAAAAGGAATTGCACCTTTCGGCACCCGGCCAGGCTCCGAACCCTTGATAGGAATTTTTTCCTTGACTGGGTGACGGCAACTATGGTAGATATTTGGTTATGGTGCTGAGTTGCGCCAGGGACCCGCCGCACAGGCGGGTTTTCCGTTCAATGCTCCCTCGACAGCGCGCGGTCGAAGGCCGGACGAAACCTGTCAGCTTGGATTCGTTGCCCTGGACACCAGCGTCCCGCTTGCCATCGCCGCCGTCATTTGCGATGCCTTTTGCCCCTGGACCACCTGAAAATCAGTCGAGCCAAATGCGGCGCAGCCGGAGGATATCTGCCATGACCGAAAAAACCGCCATCGTCACCGGCGCCGGCACGGGCATCGGCAAGAGCGCCGCCACCGCGCTGCTCAAAGCCGGCTGGAACACTGTATTCTGCGGACGCCGGAAGGGGGTGCTGGACGAGGCGATCGCCGCGGCCGGGCAGACGGATGCCAAGGCACTGGCTGTCGCCTGCGACATCAGCAAGCCCGGCGAGGTCGATGATTTGTTCGAGACGGTGGCGGAGGCGTTCGGCCGCGTCGACCTGCTCTTCAACAATGCCGGCATGGGCTACAAGTCGGCGCCGATCGACGAGATCCCGGTCGAGGTGTGGAACGATATTGTGGGCGTAAATCTCACCGGTTCGTTCCTGTGCGCCCGCGCGGCCTTCCGCGCCATGCGCAAGCAGAAACCGATGGGCGGCCGCATCATCAACAACGGCTCCATCTCGGCCTACGCGCCGCGCCCGGGATCGGTGCCCTATACCGCGACCAAGCATGCCATCACCGGGCTGACCAAGACGCTGGCGCTCGACGGCCGCCCCTACGACATTGCCTGCGGCCAGATCGACATCGGCAATGCGCTGACCGACATGGCGCAACCGATGACGGTCGGCGTGCCACAGGCCAACGGCTCCATTGCCGCCGAAGCGGTGATGGACGTCCAGCACGTGGCCGACGCCGTCGTCCACATGGCCAGCCTGCCGCTCGAGGCCAATGTGCTGTTCATGACCGTGATGGCGACCAAGATGCCGTTCGTGGGCAGAGGCTGACCAAGCGTTTATTTTTGCGCAATTCCGAAGGGAAAGCGCTACGCGCTTTTCCCGGAATTGCTTTAGGCCCCCGCCAGCGCCACGCCCGGCAGATAGAGCGCGATCGGGCGGATCTCGTAGACGGCGGTCGGGTTGACGCGGCGCAGATCGCGCGCGATGGCGATCGCGTCATCGCGCTTGGCGCAATCGACGACATAGAGGCCGAGAAGCTGTTCCTTGGTCTCGGCGAAGGGGCCGTCGATGACGATCCCGTCGCCGGGTCCGCGCAAGGTGCAGGCCGACTGGGTCGCTCCAAGCCGCGCCGAGGGGCCGAGGCTGCCGTTCGCATAGAGCCCGTCGTGGATCTTGAGCAGGTCGGTCATCAGTGCCGCATCTTCCTGCGGCGTCAGTGCCTTGATCGCGTCTTCCACGTGATAGGCAAGAATTGCATAAAACATCGAGGCACCCCATTTCGATCCTGATCCGACGATCGTAGCGGCTCCCCGCACGCAGGCACAGTCTTTGGCCATGCGCCTCCCGACGCATCATGACATTGCCATGCCGCCAGCGGCAATCGATGCGGACTCGCGGCGAACGCCGGAGGCCTCACTTGGCCAGGAACGCTCCGATCCTGTCCAGCGCGCGTAAAATGTTCTCCTCGGAATTGGCGTAGGAGAGCCTGACATAGCCTTCGCCGAGAATGCCGAAATCGGGGCCGCCGATCAACGCGACGCCGGCGTCGTCGAGCAGGGCGGAGGCGAGTTTCTTCGCCTTCCAGCCGGTCTTCGACACGTTGGGGAAGGCATAGAAGGCGCCCTTGGGCGTGATGCAGGATATGTTTGGCAGGGCGTTCAGTCCCTCGACCACGATCTTCCTGCGGCGATCGAAGGCGCGCATCATCTTGTCGACGTCGTCCTGCGGGCCGTCGATGGCCGCGATGCCGGCAAACTGGCTCGGCGCGTTAACGCAGGACCAGCAATTGACCGCCAGCTTGCGCACCTTGTCGTAGAGATGGGCGCCCTTGTCGCCGTTCGGCCAGATCGACCAGCCCATGCGCCAACCGGTCATCGCCCAGGTCTTCGACCAGCCGTTGAGCACGATCAGCCGGTCGCGGATTTCGGGAAACCCGAGCAGCGAGCAGTGTTTTTCGCCGTCATAGGTCATCACGTCGTAGATTTCGTCGGAAAGGATGGCCACCCGCGGATGTGCCTCCAGTCCCTTGACCAACTTCTCGATCTCGGCGCGCGGTGTGACGCCGCCGGTCGGGTTGGCCGGCGAGTTGAGGATCAGGAGCCGCGTCTTAGAGGTGATCAGCGCCAGCGTCTCCTCGGCCGAGAAGGCAAAGCCGTTCTCCTCGCGCATCGGCACGGGGATGGGTGCCGCACCGGTGAACTCGATCATCGAGCGGTAGATGGGAAAACCGGGATCGGGATAGAGGATCTCGGCGCCGGGTTCGCCGAACATCAGGATGGCGGCGAACATGGTCGGCTTGCCGCCGGGCAGGATCATCACCGCCTCGGGCGATACCTCGACCCCGGTCGTGGTCAGCGTGCGGCGCACCACCGCCTCGCGCGTCGCCAACAGGCCGTTCGCCGGCGTGTAGCCGTGGTGGCCGTCGCGCAGCGCCTTGATCGCCGCCTCGACAATGTGCTGCGGCGTCTTGAAGTCGGGCTGGCCGATGCCGAGATTGACGATGTCGCGGCCTTGCTGGGCGAGTGCCGTGGCCCTCGCGAGCACGGCGAAGGCGTTTTCCTCGCCGAGACGATCGAAGGCCGAAATCGTGTGGAGCATTTTTCCCGTCCGTGTGGTTCTTGCTATGCGGTTGCGTTTTTGTGAGCTTCGGCCCGCAAAAGTCAAACGGATTGGAGCTTTCGGTGTCGGAAAATCTCAAGGACTGGCAACCGCGTCCGCGCCCGGAGCGCAAGGTGCTGGAGGGCCGCTATGTCAGGCTTGAGCCGCTGAGCGCCGCGAAGCACGGCGATGGCCTCTATGAAGCGTCTTCCGTGGCCGACGTCGATGGCCGCTTCGCCTGGCTGCCCGACTATCCGCCGGAAACCCGCGCCGCCTTCCAGCCTTGGCTGGACAAGGTGGAGGCGAGCGAGGATCCGCTGTTCTTCGCCGTCATCGACAAACCGAGCGGCAAGGTCGCCGGGCGCCAGACGTTGATGCGCATCGATCCGGCCTATGGCGTCATCGAGATCGGCAACATCTATTGGGGGCCGCTCATCGCGCGCAAGCCGGCGGCGACGGAAGCGCAGTTCCTGTTCATGAAATACATTTTCGACGAGCTCGGCTATCGCCGCTACGAATGGAAATGCAACAACCGCAACGAGCCGTCGAAGCGCGCCGCGGAACGGTTCGGCTTCAAGTTCGAGGGCGTTTTCCGCCAGCACCTGATCGTCAAGGGTGAAAACCGCGACACCGCATGGTATTCGATCATCGACAAGGAATGGCCGGCCTTGCGCAAAGCCTACGAGGCGTGGCTCGATCCGGCCAATTTCGACGGTGCCGGCCAGCAGAAACGACGGCTCGAGGATTTTCGCGCGGAATTCGGCGCTTGAGCTGAATCCGGGCATGGGAGTTTGCCATTGGCGCACAGTCACGACGACAGCCGGCACGACGACAGCCGCCACGACCACAGCGGGCACGGCTACAGCGGGCACGGCCACAGCGCGCATAGTCATGGCTCGACCGACAAGAAGCGCGTTCTGATCGCGGCCTGCCTGACGGCGGGCTTTATGGTGGCGGAGGCGCTTGGCGGCCTCTTCACCGGCTCTCTGGCGCTGCTGGCCGATGCCGGCCACATGCTTGCCGACGCCATTGCGCTCGGCCTGGCCTGGTATGCGTTTCATCTTGCGGACCGGCCGGCGACCGTCCGCCTGACCTATGGCTTCGGCCGGGTCAAGACGTTGGTGGCCTACACCAACGGCATCGCCATCTTCGTCATCGCGCTGTGGATCGTCTACGAGGCGTGGGAGCGCCTGCAGACGCCGGCGCCGGTGCTGGGCGGGCCGATGCTGGTGGTGGCGATCCTCGGCCTGCTGGTCAACATCGGCTCCTTCCTGGTGCTGCATGGCGGCGACCGTGAGAGCCTCAACATGCGCGGCGCCATCCTGCATGTGCTCGGCGACCTGCTCGGCTCGGCCGCGGCAATCGTGGCGGCGATCGTCATTCTGGCCACCGGCTGGACCCCGATCGATCCGATCCTGTCGGTGCTGGTCTCGCTGCTGATCCTGTCCACGGCATGGTCGCTGATGCGCGCGGCCGCCCACGTCCTGCTCGAAGGGGTGCCGCCGAGCCTCGACCGGGACCTGATCGCCAGCGACATCGCGACGACGGTCCAGGGGGTGCGCGAGGTGCACCACATGCATATCTGGTCGATCGACGGCACCAGCAGCATGGCGACGCTGCATGCATGCCTCAACGAGGGCGTGGACGCGCACAAGGCGGTCAGCGCGATCAAGAAGCGGCTTGCGTCGGAGCATGGCATCAGCCATGCCACGGTGGAACCTGAATTCGGCCAGTGCGCCGACGACGGCGACGAGCACGACCATGGTCATGACCATGATCACCACCAGGGGCATGACGCGGCTTTGCATCATGGCCATCATCACTGACGCAGGGAATCCAAGCGCCTTGAATCCGAGCTCGACGACCCCTGGCCACGCAGGGACAGCATAATGGATCGCGATACCAAGAACGCCGCCATCGCCGCGCTGTCGATCATGCTGCTGTTCGGCATTGCCGTTTATTTCCTGCCAAACATCATGCTGGCCCTCGGCGATCTGTCGACCGTGCTGGCCGGCATCTTCGGCACCGCGTTCGTGCTGGCGTTTTTCTTGGTGTTCTGGCTGCGCGCGCGCAGCCAACGCAAAAATCAGGGCAAATAAGGGAAGTTCGACATGCGCATTCTGATCACGGGCGCCGCCGGCATGGTCGGCCGCAAGCTCATTGCACGGCTGGCGAAGGACGGCAGGCTGCGCGGCCAGAAGATCACCGCGCTCGACCTGCACGACATCGTACCGCCACAGGCGCCGGCCATCGATGGCGTCAGCATCCACAGCCATACCGGCGATCTCGCCGAGGCGGGCGCCGCCGAGAGGCTGGTCGCGTCGCGGCCCGACGTCGTGTTCCATCTCGCCGGCATCGTGTCGGGCGAGGCGGAAGCCAATTTCGATCTCGGCTACCGCGTCAATCTCGACGGCACGCGCGCCTTGTTCGATGCCATCCGCCTGGCGGGGTTTGCGCCGCGCGTCGTGTTCACCTCGTCGATCGCGGTGTTCGGCGCGCCGTTCCCGGACGTCATTCCCGATGAATTCCACACGACGCCGCTGACCTCCTACGGCACGCAGAAGCAGATGAGCGAGGCGCTGCTGGCCGACTATTCCAGGCGCGGCTTCTTCGACGGCATCGGCATCCGGCTGCCGACCATCTGCGTGCGGCCGGGCAAGCCGAACAAGGCGGCCTCCGGCTTCTTCTCCGGCATCATCCGCGAGCCGCTGAACGGTCAGGAGGCGATCCTGCCGGTGCCGCGCACCGTCGTCCATACCCACGCCAGCCCACGCTCGGCGGTGAATTTCCTGATCCATGCGGCCGGGATCGACGGCGCCGCCGTCGGGCCGCGCCGCAACCTGACGATGCCAGGCGTCGCCGTCACCGTCGGCGAGCAGATCGAGGCGTTGGAACGCATCGCCGGGCCGAAGGCGGTGAGCCTGATCCGCGAGGAGCCGGACGAGACGATCTGGGCGATCGTCAAGGGCTGGCCGACGCGGTTCGAGGCGCGGCGGTCAAGGGAACTCGGCTTCAGCGCCGAGAAGAGTTTTGACGAGATTATCCGCGCTCATATCGAGGATGAACTGGGCGGCAAGGTGTATTGATATTCAGGTGATGCCGGCCTGCGAACGGCTGATACCTGCGCTTCCGGTGCTCACGTACTTTAAGTAAGTACGCTCCGCTCCGGTTCTCGATATCAACCGTTCTCGGCGCGGCCTGACCTGAATCTCAACACACCTTCGGGCGCTACTTCCGGGTCAAACGCCGCCCGTCAGGCTCGCCGACAGCAGCAGCAGTCCGAACAGGAACACGAAGGCGGCGCCGCCGATCTCGACGATCGAATGGATGCGGTTGCCCATGCGGCCGTCGCCGGCGAAATACACCGCCCAGTTCTTTGCGGTCACCGCGATCGTGGCCAGCGCCGAGACGGTTATGGCGGTGCCGATCGACATCGCCAGCACCGACAGCAGGCCGCCGAGCCACAGGCCATTGAGCAGGGCGAAGCTGAGCACGATCAGCGCGCCGGAGCAGGGGCGGATACCGACCGCGGCCACCGCCGTCCAGGCGGTGCGCCAGTCGAAGCGGTCGCCCGACAGCAGCGCCGGATCTGGCGCATGCGAGTGGCCGCAGGTCTCGCAGACCTCGCCCGCCGCGTGCGCGTGATCGTGCGCGCCATGATCGTGGTGATGGTCATGCGCGCCGTGGTCATGATGATCGTGCGAATGCTCATGCCCGTGGTCATGATGATCATGCTGATGCAGCGCGTGCGCCGAATGGCTGTGAGCGGCATGCGAATGGCCCGCATGGGAATGCCCGGCGTGAGCCGCCGACAGGCTGTAGGCGGGACCTCTGCCGAACAGGCGCAGGATGGATGGGCCGAGCTTGCGCCACAGCAGCCAGGCGCCGAACAGGGTGACGAAGACGAAGCTCATGATCTCCATGAACCAGGCCGCGTCGGTCATAGAGACGGCGGTGCCGCGCAGGACGAAATAGGCGACCGCCATGACCGCGACCGCGGTCAAGCCCTGCAGCAAGGCCGAGACGAACGACAACAGGATGCCACGCCGCAGCGCCACTTCGTTGGCCACCATGTAGGACGAGATCACCGCCTTGCCGTGGCCGGGGCCGGCGGCGTGGAAAATGCCGTAGGCGAAGGAGAGGCCGATAAGCACCCAGAGCTTGCTGTTGTCCTGGCGCATCGCCTTCATCGCCGTGGCGAGTGCGCGATAGAACTCCTGCTGCCGCAGGTTGATCCACATCAGTATGTGGGCGAACGGGCCGGTGGTCGGCGCCATGCCATCGTTGACGCCGATGCCAAGCGAGCTCTGGGCATGAGCCGAGCCGGCGAAATGCACCATCGCGAAGCTGATGGCCAACAGGCCGAATGCCAAACGCAGGGACGGTCTCATCACCGGGTTCATCCTTCTGGCTGACAGGTCAGTTCGAGCTTGGTGGCAAAGATCTTGCTCATGTCGGTGCCTGTCGGGTCGTTGAAGAAGGCGTCCGTCAGGGTCTTCTGGTTTTCCTTGATGGCCTCATCCGGGTCGGGGCGGACCACCTTGTCGGTGCAGTTCGGCGGCAGGCCCTCGACCGTGATGTTGGCGTCCTCGGTGAAATCGATCGCCGTGTAGAAGGTCGGATCGTAGACGCCGATATCGATCTTGCCGGCGAGCTTGATCGGCGCCTTCGGTTCGGACTCGAACAGGATGATCAGCTGGTCGTTGTCGAAATTGGCCATCAGATGCGGCGGCGGCGTCATCGGCACGTCCTTGCCGTCCTGGGTGACGAGCTGGAAGTAGTTGAATTCGGCCAGCGAGGCGTGGACCGTGTCGGCGACCTCCTTCAACTCCTTGTCGTCAAGCTTCAGGTCGGAATTCTTGTCGAACTCCATCATGACAGTACTGGAAAACAGATCGTCGAAGCGCCAGAGATGGCGCAGCGCTTTCACGCTTTGGTGATCCGGGGAGAGGATCACGTCGAGGCGGGCCTCGGCGAAAACGTGCGGATGCACCTCGGCCGGTCCAACGGCGGCCAATGTCGCCGCCAGGGCCGAAGCCAGCATGATTGCGTGCCGTTTCAGATGCATTCGCGGTCGCGATTCCCTTGGCTTCGGAGAGAAGTCGACAGTTACCAGAAAGGGGGCGAAAATGGGACCGCGCCGCAATTGAAGCCGGTCATGCGGTTTCGCGCGTCCTGAACCACTGGACCAGGAAATCGACGAAGACACGCACCTTGGCGGGCAAATAGCGCCGGTGCGGATAGACGGCGAAAATGCCGGCGCCCGACAGGGTGCGGTCATCCAGAACCGTCACCAGCCGGCCGCTCGCAATATCCGGCACGGCGATGAAATCCGGCAGGATGGCAAATCCCAACCCCGACAGGGCAGCAGCCCGCGCCGCCATCGGGCTGTTGACTTCGATCGGGCCGGAGACCGAGACGCTCACCGTATCCTCGCCGTCTCCCTTGAATTGCCAGTTGTTCAAGCCGCGGCCATTGGTGTCGACGATGCAGGGCATGCGGCCGAGATCCTGCGCCCGTACCGGCATGCCATGTTTTGCGATGAGTTCGGGAGATGCGCACAGCCGTGTCGAAAACGGCGCCAGACGCCTGGCGATCAGCGACGAGTTCTCCAGGCGCGAGATGCGCACCGCGAGATCGAAGCCTTCCTCGACGAGGTCGACGAAGCGGTCGTCCAGCTGGATGTCGAGCACGATGTCGGGATATTGCTTGGCGAAGTCGATCAGCGACTGGCCGATCGGCGCGTCGGCGAAGGTGCGCGGCGCAGACAGTTTGATCCTGCCGCGCACGTCGCCGGAGGATTCGCGCACGGCGTCGGCAAGACTGTCGACCTCGCGCACGATCTCGGAGGCGCGGCGATAATAGGTGTGGCCGGCCTCGGTCATCGAGAACTGGCGGGTGGTGCGGTTGAGCAGCAGCGCGCCGAGCTCGTCCTCCAGCTCGCGCACATATTTCGACAGCAGCGCCTTGGAGCGGCCGATCTTGCGCGCCGCCGCCGAAAAGCCCTCGGCCTCGACCACGTCGATGAAGGCGCGCATGCGGGTCAGTGTGTCCATGAATCAGGCCTTTCGTGCGGCGTCGAGATTTCGGCCGAGCCGTATCAGGGCAATGTCGCCGCCGGAAGGGCCAGCGACAGGCCGGCCCACCGGTATCTTGCGAGGGTGCAGAAGGGGGTCGAGAGGGTCGTGCGTGCCTGTCATCGTTCGATATCCGGATACGGTGAAACCAACATTGTTCGATGCCGGAATTTTTACAACCTGCGATACGATTTTTATTGATTGTGAATCTCTCTGCCCCTATATCGCGCTTGCCCAAAGTCGCACGTGCCTGTGGGTGTCCGCCGATCCTCTGAATGGTGAGGGAAATCGGTAAGGTAACTGGAGCCAACCCCTCCAGTCGGTTTAGCGGCCAACCGCCAGACCGAGGACACCTTGAAGCAACGACGGTGCGGGCCTTTCTGGTTCTCTGCCGGTTGTCCAAAGACCGGGGTTACTGAAGAGGCACACCATCATTGCCGGCAGTGCGGAACGGGGTTCTCCCAATCCAAGCCAAGGCAGACAAAGCGAACCGAAGCCGGGCAAGGCCAAGGTTCATCGCCGCGAGACGGCGTTTCATGGTTCCGGGGTCTCCACCGGCTGGTTCCATGGATTTCCGTCCCGCCTTTGTCCACCGCGTGTTCGCGAGGCCGACAGCCCGCGTCCGCACCCTTGTGCGCGCCGAAAGGCGTGATGGAGAAACCCGATGGCCACGCAGCGCATCCTCGACTTCCTCGCCACCCGACGTCCGACCGGTCCTTGCCTCGTCGTCGACCTTGATGTCGTGCGCGACAATTTCCGTGCCTTCGAGAAGGCGCTGCCCGATTCCAGGATCTACTATGCGGTGAAAGCAAACCCGGCGCCGGAAATCCTGCGCCTCCTTGCTGCGATGGGCTCGTCCTTCGACACCGCTTCCGTTGCCGAAGTCGAGATGGCGATGGACGCCGGTGCGCCGGCGGACCGCATCTCCTTCGGCAACACCATCAAGAAGGAGCGCGACATCGCGCGCGCCTACCAGCTCGGTATCAAGCTGTTCGCCGTCGATTGCGTCGAGGAGGTCGAGAAGATCGCCCGCGCCGCTCCAGGCGCCCGCGTGTTCTGCCGCGTGCTGACCGATGGCGAGGGCGCCGAATGGCCGCTGTCGCGCAAGTTCGGCTGCGTGCCTGCGATGGCTGTCGACGTGCTGCGCCATGCCAAGGCGCTCGGGCTCGACGCCTATGGCGTGTCGTTCCATGTCGGCTCGCAGCAGACCGACCTGACGGCCTGGGACCGCGCGCTGGCCGACGCCAAGACCGTGTTTTCGACGCTCGCCGAGGAAGGCATCGTCTTGAAGATGGTCAATATGGGCGGCGGCTTCCCGACGCGCTACCTGCGCGACGTGCCGGCGGCCCAGGCTTACGGCCAGGCCATCTTCTCGGCGCTGCGCAAGCATTTCGGCAACGCCATTCCCGAGACCATCGTCGAGCCGGGCCGCGGCATGGTCGGCAATGCCGGCGTCATCAAGTCGGAAGTCGTGCTGATCTCGAAGAAGGCGGACAACGACAATGTGCGCTGGGTGTTCCTCGATATCGGCAAATTCGGCGGCCTGGCCGAGACGATGGACGAGGCGATCCGCTATCCCCTAGTGACCGCGCATGACGGCACGGAAACCGCGCCTTGCGTGCTCGCCGGCCCGACCTGCGATTCGGCGGACGTGATGTATGAGAAGACGCCCTATCCGCTGCCTCTGTCGCTGACCATCGGCGACGAGGTGCTGATCGAAGGCACCGGGGCCTACACGACCACCTATTCGGCGGTCGCCTTCAACGGCTTCGAGCCTCTCCGATCCTACGTGATCTGACGGTTCGAAAGAACCGTCGGATCATCCCAGGTGGGCGTTTGTCGCCCATCCGGGCTCGCCTGTGGAACAGTCTCCGCTCGTGAATGGATCGCGGAAATGGACATTGCAAATTTCGTTGTCGAAGGCGCTGCGCGCGACATCTCCCCTTCAGAGGTGGAGATGGTCACGAACTGGCCGGAGGGGTTTGTCTCAGCCGCCTCGACGTCTCTTGGACCGCATGGGGCTAGCGCTTCACGCGCGGCGAACCCCTCTGTCGCCTTCGGCGACATCTCCCCCTCGAGGGGGGAGAGTGCCCGTGCTTTCGCCATCGTTGCCGAAACGCCTGATGACATCGCGGCGCGCGAGGCGTTGCTCGATGCCGCCATGGGGCCGAAGCGCAAGACGAAGTCGTCGGAGAAGCTGCGGCGGGGCCGGCGGCCCTCGGAAGGCCTGGCTTTCGTCGCGCGCGACGCATCGGGCGCCGTGATGGGCACGGTGCGGCTCTGGGACGTCACGCTGGGCGAGGGCGGTCCGGCAGCACTGTTGCTTGGCCCTCTGGCGGTCGCTCCTTCGCTCAAGAGTGCCGGCATCGGCTCGGCGCTGATGCGCCATGCGGTCGCCGAAGCCGCGCGTCTCGGCCACGCCGCGATCCTGCTGGTCGGCGACGCGCCCTATTACGGCCGCTTCGGCTTCTCGGCCGCAAAGACCGGTTCGCTGGCCATGCCCGGCCCCTATGAGCGGCATCGGCTGCTGGCGGTGGAACTGGTGGAGGGCGCGCTCGCCGGCGTCCATGGCACGCTGAAGGCCGCGGGGCGCAAGCTGAAGGCGCCGACGCTGGCGGCCTGAGCCGCTGAGCCCCGAACGAACGAAAAACGCCGCCCGAAACGGCGGCGTTTTCGTTCCGAGAACAGTCTCGGCGGTCTTCTATCTCAGCCGATCAACTGGCTGAGCGCCATGGCGACAGACATATCGCCTTCGACCTTTATCTTGCCGGTCATGAACGCCATGGTCGGGTTGAGATCGCCCGATATCAGCGAGTCCAGATCGTCGAGCGAGAGCTTGATGGTGCAGTCGGCGGGGCCGTCGGCGGTCGAGACATCGGCGCCGTCGATGACGATGACGCCATCGCTGCCGGTGTCGAATTTCACGGAACGATCGAACCCGCTGCTGGCCACGCGCGACCTGATCTTGTCGGCAATCTCCTGAACGCTCACGCTGTTCTCCTGTCTGGTTGCATCTGCCTGTTCGGTTGCATCTGCTTATCTGGTTGCATCTGTCGCGCCACGACACATCGATCCGCCCGAGGGCCATGCATCTTCGCGGCCACGGTCGCTGCCGCATATAGCTTTGGATTGACGTTTACGTCAACGCGAATTGCAGGGCCTGGTTCCTATCGCCGCACCGGGCGAGGACCGGATCACCGTGCCTGGCCAGTGGCATGCCCGGGGGCTCAATGCGACTTGAAGGCCTTGGTCATCTCGGACGCAGTGGCGCCGGCTTCCTGCCGGCGGCGCAACCAGTTGTCGCGTATCTCATCCTTGCTCAGGAAATTGACCTGATCGACCAGAACCTCATGCACCAGTGTGGCGCCGACGCGTGTGTTGACGGTATCGCGGATCGCGGCGCGGAAGGCGTCGAGGTCGATCGTCTCCTTCTTGGTGAAGTCGATCTGCGGATTGGAATACAGGTAGGAATAGACCTGGTCGGTGATCAGTGCCTCGGCCGGGATCGACAGTTTCTTGATCTGCTCGGGTTCGACCGTGTAGACCAACTTGGTCAGGAAATAACCGTCGATCCTGGCGTTGCGGATCAGCGGCACCGAGATGACCTCGGTCTTGACGTAGTCCAGCCCGCCCAGCATCGGCTTCGGCTTTTCGCCGACGCCGCGTTCGCCGGCGGCCTGGAACGAATAGAACACCGCGCCGAGGGTGGCGACGCAGATCCAGACCGCGATGGCGATGACCTTGACCATTCAGGCACCCGAGCCGGCGACCACCGCGCGCTAACCGCGCGCCCGGCCGAACTCGCCGGCGGAATAAGTGCCGTCGGTTTCGGCGCGCTGGATGGCGGTGCGCAACAGGCCAGCGACCTCGTTGACGGCGCTCAGATGCGCCAGGATCGCTGCCTCGTTCTTCGCAAGCTTCTGGCGAAGCCGGACAAGGCCTTCGCGGTGCTGTTCGAGGAACTCGGCTTCGCTGCCGCCGCGCATGGCACGGGTCAGTTCATAGAGATAGCGGCTCTTGCGCGCGTTCGATGCCTTGAGGTCGTAGCCGGTGTCGCTGCGCAGCCCGGCCGTTTCTTGCTCGACGACTTCCTCGATGCGGCCGATGATGGCGGCAAGGTTTCCGGGCCGCGCGAGTGCGACCGGGGCTTCCGATGTGGCCGTGCGCGCCGGCAGGTTGGCGGTGAATTCCGAAAAGTCGGCCATGGCGTTTCCCAGTCTAGATCTTGATGTCTGTCTTTGTGGTCGTTTCATCGCCGGTCATGGACCTGGCGGCCTTGCGCTGCAGCTCCTGGACGAGCGAGGTGGACAGACGGCTCTGCCGGTCGATCTCGGTCTTTTCAGGCCCGCCGGAGACCGGGCCGATCGGCACCTTGCGCTTGCCTTCGAGATAATGGTCGGCGAGCAGCGATTTGGCGATGCCGATGCCGCCGCGCTCGGCCATGACGTCGGCGACGCGCTCGGCGAGCTGCGATTTCCACATGTCGCCGGCCAGGCCCTTGCCGTACACGCCCTCGGTGTCCTTGGGCATCATGTTCTGGATGAAGGTCTGGAGCACCATGGCTTCGAATTTCTTGAACTTCCTGGATGGATCGGCCGCCACGGCCTGGTCGGCGGTGGCGCGCGACAGCATCGTCCCGGCCGAAGCGGCATCGACCGAAAAGCTGCCGGCAACGCCGCCCGCATGCCTGGTCAGCGCGGCGCGCGCGGCCGCGAGATCCGCCGGCTCGGCTGCTCGGGCAACATCCATCACGATGTCGCTGGGGGGAGAGATCGCCAAGAAGTCCGCCTTTTATTGGTTTCCTTGGCCAGACCATGCCTCAACAAGCTTGTGGCAGGCTTGCGGGGGGAGGGAGCAGGATCAGGGTTCTCTGCATCCAAGCCGCGTAGCCAGATTTCAACAACGCATGTCGCGTAAAAAGTGGCTTCCGGTTTTGCGAGAACGACCTGCAGAAAGCGTTTCGCCCGAATCCGTTCGAACGTGACGCGCTTCAGGACGGGGGAAGGCCGGCCCTCGACAGCATTTCAAGGAACCGGGAATGGTGATGATCCTTCACATAGCGCGGCACAAAGCCAGGGCAGACATTGCTCAGATTGAGATGCGGAAGTTGTGACAGGCAATGATGGATGGCCCGCGACGCTTCATCGCGATTGCCGGTTGCGGCCGCGGCCGCGGCCCAATAAAGCGCGCCACGAACGAAGCCCGGCTTTGTCCTGACCACCTTGCGCGCGACCTCGAGCGCCCGTTGATCGTCTCCGCCGGCAAACAACGCCATAACGAGCCCGTGGTGACGCCAGTAGTCGATGACGTCATGGGTTCCCAGCCGGATCGCCTCGTTCGCCTCGCGCACGGCTTCGCTGACCTGTCCCCGCAGCGCGAAGAGCATCGCAATATCGCCGTGGCCGCTCGGATAATTTGGGTTGAGGCTGATCGCGTGCCGGCATTCGACGATCGCCTCGTCGATACGACCGCAACTTTCGAGAGCAAATGACAAGATGCACCGGGCAATTTCATCGTCCGGCACCGCCCGCACCGCGGCCTCGGCAAGCGCCAGCGTATACTCGATATTGCCCTGCTCGCGGGGCAGCGCGCCAAACGCGATGCCCATGGAAATCATGATCGAGAGCGTCCGCTTCGCACGGGCGTTGTCGGGCCCTGTCGAGAGCGCCTTCGTCGCAAGTTCCATCCCAACCAGCAGTGAGTCGTGGGTCATCTCAAAATATTTCATGAGCGCCTCGTTCACCAACCTGCGCACTTCAGGGGGACCAGGCGGACTCTTGTCGCGGACCTTCCAGTTGGTCAGTTGAAGTTCGAGGATCACCGCCAGAACGACGGACTGGGCGATCCTGTCCTGGAATTCGAGCGCATTCTCGGACTGGCCGTCGAACTTCTGGGCCCAGACATGATGACCGCCGACGGCATCGACAAGCTGGATATTCACCCTCAACCCATTGCCGGATCTCTGGATGCTGCCGCTGAGCACATATTGTGCCCGCAGCGCTCCCGGCGCGTTACCTTCTTGGCGCAGGCCGACCTTATCTGTGGGGGGAACCGCGGAGAGCACGACATAGTCGGCCACCTCGGAAAGGGCTGTCGTGATGTCCTGGACCAGTCCCTTGGAGAAAAAATTGTCGCCTTGTTTTCCGGTCAGATTGGTGAAGTCGGCAACGCCAATGGAGGGGTGTCCGAGGCGATGGCTGGCCGCAACACCACTTGCCGACGGCGCGTGTGGCGCCGTGTCGGAAGCAAGCAGCAGGGACTGCCATAGTGCCCGCGTCTCTGGGCCGGCTTCGACGCCGAACTCCTTCTTCAGCATGCTTCTGCAAGCCTCGTATGTCCTGAGCGCCTTGTCGCGTTGACCACAAGCAAGGAGCAATTCCATCTTGAGCCGATAGGATTCTTCCCGCGCCGGATCCATGGCCAGGACGCGATCGGCCAGGACGAGGCCCGCTTCAGCGTCGACGAGGCGAGCCAGTTTCTCGAACGATTCAAGCGCACGACCGAGCAACCTGTCGCGTTCCGACGCGACCCAGTCGTCGAAGCCATTGCTTCCCACATGGAGCCCGTCGAGGAACGGGCCGGTGTAGTTCGCCAGGGCCTTTTCGAGTTCCTGCGCGGAGCGGGCCGATAGACCCGTCTCGAACTCCTCCACATCGACCCGAAACGCCTCTGGCCTGAGGTGGATCAACTCTCCGGTGGAATGGATAAGATCGACACCCGAGAGATCGCGGCGCAGGACGCTGAGGGTTTGGCGAAGACTGTTGCGCGAATGCCCGCCATCGCTGTCGCCCCATAGCAGGTCAGCCAGTTTTTCCCGCGTCGCTGCCATGCCCGGACATCGGGCCAGATAAGCAACGATTGCCGGGCCGCGTTTCCCGACCAGTCGAAGCGGGCCAGTTGTTTCAATACGGAAGCCGCCGAAGAGTGAGATTCTATTTGCAGCGCCGCCGTCGTCACTTTGCATCTGCTGCCTCAGCCTGACGAAATTCTAACGCAAATCTAACGTTCCGCAATCGTCCGTCACCGCGCTTCAAGCGCTCCCGTGACGGCAGGTAATTTAGACTTCGCTAAATTAGGCGGCCAAGTCAACGCAATGCTTGGTTCAAGGGGGGCGCGTGTCCAGAACAAGAGCCAATTTGCTGCTGCTCCTTGCAGCCGCATTGTGGGGCTTCGGCAACGTCTCGCAAAAGACGGTGCTGGTCCATCTCGACGCCATGAGCGCGGTAAGTCTGCGTTGCCTGATCGGCGGGCTGCTGGTGCTGCCCTTTGTCTTGACCGAAAGGCGAGTGGCGATCGGGGCGGGCTATTTTCCGAGCCTGGCCAGGGTGGGCGCGCTGTTCGCCATCTCCATCACGCTTCAGCAGCTTTGCTATGTCGGAGCCTCGGTCACCAATGCAAGCTTTCTGGTGAGCACGGCAACCGTAATGACACCATTGGCCGCCTGGTTGCTCGTCGGCGAGCGTCCGACAGCGGGCCTCACGATCGCTGCCGGGCTGACCCTGGTCGGAGCCCTGCTTTTGTCGGATGGGATCGGCGGCCTCGGCAGCGGCGATCTCACCGCCATCCTGTCGGCTGCCTGCTATGCGCTCTGGGCGGTCGAGCTCGGCCGGCACATGCAGGCCCATGCGCGGCCGTTCACCGCCGCCGCGGCACAATTTCTCGGCGCCGCAGTCTTCGCCCTGCCGCTCGGGGCAATGCATGGCAACCTGTCGCTGGCCGCCGCATTCGCAGCCGGCCCGGAATTGGCGATACTCGGCGTCTTCTCCACCGCGATAGCCTTCGGCATACAGACGGTTGCCCTGCGCTTCACGCCGGCCAGCCACGCCGCCGTGATCGTCAGTGCCGAAAGCGTTTTCGGGGCGCTGGGCGCGGCGATCTTTCTGGGCGAGCGGAGTTCGTGGCCGGGCGCTTTGGGAGCGGCGATCATTCTCGGTGCGATCCTTTCGGTAGCACGATCGAACCGAACGCCGCAGGCACGTGTGCGGACCGCTTCGAACCAACTCTTCGACATTGCCCCTGCCTTTGCAACAGCGCCGGCAAGCGGGGCAGGCGAACGCCGCGTCAACAGTTCAGGTCCGGTGGAGGAATGCGATGACCACTGCCGCTGATGCGAACGTCGCCGTGTCGAGCGCGGCCGGACAGGCCGCGGGGGCGCTGCGATGAACGCGTGGACAGTCCTTCTTCCGCTCGCACATTTGAGATCGGCCCTTGGTGCCCGCATGAAGGGACCCGGCGGCTATTACAACAGTGGCAACGCGCTTGGCCTCGTCGTAGGTCTTGCAACCCAAATTGCGGCCGCGCCAGTCGGCCAGCATGAGGAAAGCGCTGTCATCGCGGCGGTGACGGACTATTTCGCAGGCAGCCATGGCACTGTTGCGCTCACCTTGGCTACCCTCGTCTTTTTCTGCGGCGGCGAAGCCTACCACCGGGCTTGGGCAAAGCCGGATGTTCCCGATCCCACCCTCAATCGTCTGGGCGACTTCCTCTCGGGATTAGGCGCAATCGGGCTCGGCATCGCGCTCTTGCTGCTCGGCGACCCGCTGCTTGCGGCGACGTCCGGCCTGCTGCATGCGCTCGGCAAGTTCGGCAGCACCTTTCACAGGCCGGGCAGGCCGGTTCCGGTGTGGCCGACCGCCTGGCCCGATCCGTTCCGCAGTGCGGTGCTCGCCAGCAGGTTGCCGGCAGTGGTGGCGACAACCGTCGCCCTCGGCCAGGCTTTGCCGGTAGTCTGGTCGGGCGAGTCCTTCGCGGCACTCATCATGCCGCTGACGTTACTCGGCTGTTATCTTTTGTGGACCAAGGCCGATCTGCTGCTGTTCGGCGTTGGGTCCAAGGTCCCTCGTCAAATTTCCACATGTTGAAAATGGGCGGCTTTGACAACGATCGGTTGTCGAGATGGAGAATGGCATGTTTATAGATATGTATCAGGACGCCGGTCCCTCTTCTGGAGCGGTCTCCTTTCGCGGGCGGGTGCAGCCGATAGGCGGGGCCAATCTTTTTTCGCCGAAAAAGCCATCGGGAAGGGGGCTGGCAAAGCGAGCCAATTCACTCCTGAGACTGGCGGGGATACTTGCAGCTTCTGCGTTCTGGAATCTCCCGGCGGATGCAGCGAATGTCGACGTCGCCATCGTGTTCGCGGTCGACTTCTCGTCATCGATTGATCCAAAGATCGCCGATCTGCAACGCGAGGGACATGCCGCGGCACTCACTTCGCCCGAGATCATCGCCGCCATCGGCCGGAATTACGTCGGCTGCATCGGCGTGGCCTACTTTGAATGGTCGAGCCCCGGACACGCACGCACCATACTGCCGTGGACAAGCATCTGCGGACTGGAAGATGCAAGAGCGGCGGCGGCGGAGATCAGCAGGAAAGGGGATACCGGCGTCATCCGCCGGGGGCGATCCGGAACATCGGTTTCCTCGGCTATCGACATTGGCAGTCTTCTGCTGGACCAGTTTCCTGGAAATGCCGCCAAGAAGGTCATCGATATCTCCTCCAATGGTGAGAACAACGACGGACTTCCTGTTCAGCCGAGCAGGCTGAACGCCATTGCCAAGGGATATACGATCAACGCGATCGCCATTCCCACCGAAGACGACGATCCCGGCAATCCGCTGGCATCTTATTTTGCCAAATCGGTCATTGGCGGTTCCCAGGCCTTCGTCATGACGCCAAAAGGGCCAAACGACTACAGCACGGCGCTTCGCCGCAAGCTGGTCACGGAAGTAAGCATGAACAACGAAGGGAAATTCCCGCAACCGGCGGACGGGCGCTCTTCTCAACCGTAATTCCGGACAGTGGCGCATTGCTGCACGTCCGCGTAAGGGCCGAGAGCAGACGGCGGCTCCTGGCATCGATCCACGGCCGCTCGTCGATCTTGACCTCGGCCCGGTCGATCCGGGCACCCCAGGCGGCTCCGACGATCCGATAATCGCTGCCGACAGGAGTCACCCGAGCCGGCGCCGATCTGAGGCCGGCTCAGCCGCGGCAACCCTCATGCCACCGCGGCGGTGGGAGCGCGGCTCATCCGATCGAGCGGAGCACACCACCGTCGACGCGCAGCGCGGCGCCGGTTGTCGCCGAGGCCTGCTCGGAGCAGGTGTAGACGACCATGTTCGCGACTTCCTCGGTTGTCGCGAACCGGTTGATGAGCGTGGTCGGACGCAGCGATTTCAGGAAATTATGCTCGGCGTCCGTTTGCGTGATGCCCTGCTCCTTCGCGGTGGCCTTCATCCAGCCGCCGAGAATCTCGGAGTCGGTCGGCCCCGGCAGGACAGCGTTGACCGTGACGCCGGTGCCACCGACAAGTTCGGCCAGCCCGCGCGACACGGCCAGCAACGCGGTCTTGGTCATGCCGTAGTCGATCATCTCCTTGGGGATGGCGAGCGCGGACTCGCTGCTGATGAAGACGACCCGTCCCCACCCGCGCTCGACCATACCCGGCATATAGTGGCGCGCGGCGCGCACGCCGCTCATCACGTTGAGCTGGAAGAGGTCGAGCCATGCGGCGTCGTCCTGCTCGAAGAAGCCATTGGGACGCGCAGTGCCAACATTGTTGACGAGGATGTCGGCATCCGGCGCCTGTGCCGCGAGCGCCGCCGAGCCCTCGGCTGTCGCGAGATCGGCGGCAATGCCGGTGAGGTCGGCGCCAGGCAGCAGCGCGCGCAGTTCCCGGAGCGTCGCGGCGACCCGCTCTTCAGTACGTCCATTGACGACGACGGCGGAGCCTGCGCGCGCCAGCCCTTCGGCGATCGCGCGACCGATGCCGGCGGTCGATCCGGTGACGATGGCCTTTCGGCCCTTGAGTTCGATGTTCATGCCCTTGATCTCCGATTATAGGTGGCCAGACGACCGGACGGATGGCCCGGAGGTCAGCTGATGCCGCTCAGCTAGATAAGCCGCGCGAGCGCACGCAGGCGTTCCGATGCTAGTGCCGAAGGATGCCGAGCCCGGTGCTTGCCTAGCGGCCGAACATACGGGCCAATGCCTGGCCAACAGCCCCAAATCTCACGGTGGAATAGCTCATCGCGCTTCTCCTTCGGGCGGACGCATCGCCGCTGCCCCACGCCAAGAGGTAGGCATGCCCAGGCGCGCCATGCAGTCGGAAGACACGCACTACGGTGGTGCGAAATCGCACCGGAGGCTTCACGTGACGACGCGAACTTCTCCATGATCGACTGGGACGGTATCCGTTACTTCTTCGCAGTCGCGCGCGACGGTTCGGTCCGAGCGGCGAGCAATGGATCAGGCGCCGCTGCCCGCATCATTCAGATGGCGACTGTCTCGCGAACCTGATCGGCCGCCGCATCCAGAAAAGCCTGCGCGAGGTCCGGGTCGTTGACCACCCGCGAGAGCATGACCGCGCCGACCATTGTCGAGAGAACGGCCATTGCCTTGTTGCCGCCCTTTTCGCCGTCGTCCTCGCCAACCCAACTGCCGAGCATCTCGAGATACTCCCTGATGCCGGCCTCGAATGAGGCCTTTACCTCGGCGCCTTGCCTGGCCGCATCCGAGCCGAGCGCGACGACCGGGCAGCCGTCCATCTTTTCCGCGCGATGATCCATACTGAGGTAGAATGAGATCACCCCGTCGAGCGGTTTCCCAGGGTTTGCCGCTGTCGCGGCCGACCACTTGTCGGTGGCGCTTTCCATCGCGCGCCTGGATGCCTGCGCCGCCAGGTCGTCCTTTGACTCGAACTGCTTGTAAAAGGCGCCCTGGGTCAGCCCGGCGCCCTTCATCAGATCCTTGAGGCCAATGCCGTCAAAGCCTCGCTCCCGAAAAAGGCGGCTTGCCACATTGATCACGGTTTCGCGGTTTTCCGCGGCCTGAGTGCGACTTACGCGCATCGCCATCTCCTTTTTAGATTGCATTCGTAATCTATACATTATATAGAGGTCGAACGCAATCCAAAAAAGGAGATATGAGATGATCCGCAAAACCCTGAGTGCGTCCGTTCTGGCCGCGATGTTTCTTGCGAACCCGGCTTTTGCCGAGGAAGCGACCATCGGACGGCCGATCGAAGCTGCCAGCCTGCACGAGGGACAGCTCGACATGGTGGTCTACTACGTCCCGGTCAACGGCGGCCTGCTGGAGGTCACCGCCACCCTCGCGCCGAAGATCGGAGGTGATCCGCTGCGCTTCGTCATGGGCCTTGCTGACGGCGACTCCGTGGCCTTTTCCATGCCGGGCCACCAGGATTCGCTTTATGCGTTCTCAAGGTCGGGCGAGGAGGTCACGATCTCGACCGAGACCGACACATACCTGCGAGCCGACGCGACAATGCGCTGACGCGCAGACCCTGCATGGTGTCGGCTGCGTCCGAACAGCTTGCCACAGGTGCCTTCGATCGCGCTACCGAATGAGTTGGAGGAGAGTGATATGCTATATAGTTATTTTGTCGAGAAATCGATCCGAAAGAGCTTCGATGACGTCAACAATCATCGCTGGGATGCGGCGGTGAAAGCACTCGCGCCGCATGTCCATCATCGGGTTGGCGGCGCCCACGCGCTTGGTGGAGAGCGCCACGACAAGGAAGCCCTGCGCCGCTGGTTTGAACGCCTCGGCCGTGTTCTGCCCACCCTCCGTCTCAGGGTCAATCACATCTGGGTGGAGGGCTGGCCGTGGCATACCACTGTGTTTGCCCAGTGGGATGGCACCGCGACCCTGCTTAACGGCGACACGTCGTACATCAACCGAGGTCTCCACGTGTTTACCCTGCGGTGGGGCAGGGTCCATGCGCTGGAGGAATTTTACGATTCACAGGCAGCGGCTCGCGGTCTTGCCGTCCAAGCGGCAGCTGGCCTCGAGGAAGCTGCCGCCGAGCAGATAACAAGCTAGCTGAAACGTCGCCTTTTCACGATCCTCCGCAATGCGGAGGCTCGGCACATTCTTCGACAGGCTGTACGGGCGGCTTCTGGGTAGACGCGAAATTGCATCCATAGCCCGTACGAGGCGCAAAGCGGTCATCCAGGATTCCGCTGCGAAGGCTTGCTTTGCGTCCAGACCTCCTCCTCTACTCCTGTCTCCGCTTCTGCGCGATCAAATCGAGGCGTTCGCGGTCGGAGCGTTCGCGTTCGTCGCGATTGCGCACGTCCTTGTAGGCGCGCTCGACCATGTTGGTGCGCGCGGTTGCCGACGCGACGAGGCCGGCTTCCTTCCTGGCGCTTTCGAGGTTCGCCTCCTGGCGCACGACGGCCTGGGCGATGCGGCGGTGGTAGAGATCGGGGAAAAGGCCGGAGAGGGAATTGTCCCTATCGAAATGCTCGACCAGTTCCTTGGCCTCGGCTTCGGCGGCATTTGCGGCGGCGAGGAGGGTGGCGTGGCGCGTCTCGTGCAGCGCCTTCAACTGTTCCTGAACCTTGACCAGCTTCTTCAGGCGGTCCTTGCGCGTGCTCATGTCACCTCGCCAGCGTCAGGTCGACAAAGCCGTCGACGAACAGCGACAGCATGGAGCCGACGGCGAAATAGAAGATGAGCATGCCGCCGGCGATGACGAAGGGCTGAGAGATGAAATAGATCGGGATCTGCGGCGTCAGCTTGTTGACGAAGCCGATCGTCAGGTTGACGAGAATGGCATAGGCGACGAAAGGGCTGCCGAGGCGGATGACCAGGAAGAAGGTGTCCGACACCGTGTCGGCGACATCGACCAGTGCCGCCTGCGGGTTGAAGAAGACGTTGACCGGCGCGACCGTATAGGACGTCACCAGCGCGCGTATGATCTCATGGTCGAAGTCGAAGACGAACAGCAGCAGCAGTGCCGAGAACGAGATCATGGCGGCGAGCGCCGCCTGCGGTTCGGGCTCCTCGATCGCTGGCCCGCCCGAGCCGCCATAGCCGATCAGCATGGCGATGGCCGACCCCATGAAGCGCAGGGCTTCCATGTAGAGCCTGGTCATGGCGCCGATCAGGCCGCCGACCAGGAGTTCGGAAACGATCATCGGCACCAGGATCTGCGGACGCGGATCGACGAAGGGAAAGATCTTGTCCCACAGGAAGGCGAGCAGGCCGGCGGTGGCGGCGACTGCAACGAACAGCCTGACCTGCACTGGGATGCGGGCGCTGGACAGGCCGGGCATCAGCATGAAGCAGGCGCCGATGCGGCAGAAGGCGAGGAACGCCGCGATGACGACCGCTTGCGAGAGAACGCTCACGATATGGTCCCGAGCACCCTGATCTCGACGCCCTTGGCGATTTCGACATGCGAGAGCACCGGCAGCGTGGTGAACAGCCGCTCGATGATCATGCGCACATAAGGGCGCGCGTCGGGCGCGGTGACGAGGACGAAACGCTCGCCGGCTTCGAGGAATTTCTTGATCGCCTTGGTGGCGTCCTGGCCGAATTCTTCCAGCTGGCGCGGATCGATATCGAACTCGCGCACCTCGCCCTTGGCGTCGCGCTTGAGGCTCTGGTGGAAGGCGAGGTCCCAGCGGTTGCCGAGACGCAACACCTTGAGCACGCCGCCCTCCGAAAGATCGCCGCAGATCTGCTGCGCCATGCGGATGCGGACATGCTCGACGATCTGCTCGGTGCGGCGCACATGCGGCGCGATCTCGGCGATGGCCTCGATGATCAGGTGCAGGTTGCGGATCGAGACACGCTCGGCCAGCAGCAGCTTCAACACTGCCTGCAGGCCGGGATAGGAGATGTGCGTGGTGCAGATCTCGTCGGCGAGCTTGCGGTATTCCTGATCCTGGCGCTCGAGCAGCGCCTTCATGTCCTTGTAGGACAGAAGCTGCGGCAGGTTGTTGCGGATGACCTCGGAGAGATGGGTGAGCAGCACCGACATGTTGTCGGCAAAGGTGTAGTTCTCGCGCTTCAGATCCTCGGCGAATGTTTCCATGACGGAATAGGCACGCATGCCGAAGGCCGGCTCGCGGATCTCCTCGCCCGGAATTTCGGGAACGTCGCGGTTGCCGAGCAGCACCATGATCTCCCCGACGCGCATCGAATATTCGGCGACCACCGTTCCGTGCACTTTGATCTGATAGCTTTTCGGCGGGATGGCGAAATCGTCGGCGACGCGCACTTCGGGCACGACGAAGCCATATTGCTGGGCGAACTTCTTGCGCATCTTGGCCATGCGGAAGACCAGCTCCTGATGCGAGACCAGCAGCCGGGTCGAAAGCTGCTTGCCGATCAGAAGCTCGATCTCGGCGGTGGCGAGCGAGGCCTTGACCGAGTTCTTCTCTTCCTCGGCCTTGGTCGCCTTCTCCTGGTTCTTCAGCGCCTCGGCCTCGGCCATGGCCCGGTTGTGGCGCATCGGAATGACATAGCCGAGGCCGGCCATGCCGCCGGCGAGCGCGAAGAAGGGGAAGAAGGGCAGGCCAGGCATCAGCCCGAGCAGCACCAGCAGCGCCGCCGCCACATAGAGCGCGCGCGGATGCGCGCCGAGCTGCCCGAACACGGCCTGGTTCGTCGAACCGCGCGTACCGCCCTTGGAAACCAGCAGGCCGGCGGCGAGCGAGACGATGAGCGCCGGGATCTGGGTGACCAGACCGTCGCCGACCGACAGCTTGATGAACACGTCGGCGGCCTCGCCCATGCCCATGCCGTGCCTGATATAGCCGATGGCGATGCCGCCGACGATGTTGATGGCGGTGATGATGAGGCCGGCGATGGCGTCGCCGCGGACGAATTTCGAGGCGCCGTCCATCGAGCCGAAGAAGGAGGATTCCTCTTCCAGCTCGCGGCGGCGCAACTGCGCTGTCTTGTCGTCGATCATGCCGGCGGAGAGGTCGGCGTCGATCGACATCTGCTTGCCGGGGATGGCATCGAGGGTGAAACGGGCGCCGACCTCGGCGATACGGGTGGCGCCCTTGGTGATGACGATGAAGTTCACCACGATCAGGATCATGAAGACGATCAGGCCGATGACGAAATCGCTGGCCATGACCAGTTTGGAGAAGCCGGCGATGACGTAGCCGGCGGCATGCGTGCCTTCATTGCCGTGCGACAGGATCATGCGCGTGGTGGCGATGTTGAGCGACAGCCGCAGCATGGTTGCGATCAGCAGCACGGTCGGAAACGAGGAGAAGTCGAGCGGCCGCTGGATCCACAGCGCGACCATCAGGATCAGCACCGAAAGTGCGATCGAGAAGGCAAGGCCGACGTCGATGAGAAAAGCCGGGATCGGCAGGAACAGCACGGCCAGGATGATGACGATGCCCAGCGCGAAGAAGACGTCGCGGCCGTTCTTGGCCACGGCGCCGGGCTGGATGCTTTCGCTTATCGCCATTCTAGTCCTCGAAAACCGTGGGGCTGCCGAGCATGCGACAGCCCGGCGAGGGTAGCTGGCCAAGCTTGCGCGAGGGTGGGAGAGTGGCCTGCCCAACCATCGAAAGGAAATCTCATGCTGCTGGTCATCGGCACGGTTCGTCTGCCACCCGACAAGCTCGAACAGGCAAGGCCAGCGATGGAACGCATGGTTGTTGCCAGCCGTGCCGAGCCCGGTTGCCTCGCATACTCCTATGCGCAGGATGTCCTCGACGCCGGGTTGATCCGGGTCACGGAAGTCTGGAATGACAGGGCGGCGCTCGACGCACATTTCGCCGCGCCACACCTTGTGGACTGGCGCGCAAGTTGGCCGTCGCTCGGCATCGGCGAGCGCAATCTCGTGCTCTACGAGGCCGGCGACCCGAAGCCGACCTGACCATCGGCGGCCGGACGGGCCCCTCCAAACGGCGCGCGGGCGCCGTCATTGTGGTTGCCATGCGGTGCCGCTCGGCGTATCAGCACGGCAGTCTTTTCAATGCCTTGCTGATGTCGGCGAGCCGCTCCGGTGCTTACCAAAAACCAATCGCCCAGGAATCAACCGCAAGTCTACGCCCGCCGGCTGCGCGCGGTGCTCATCAATTCGATCCCGCTGCTCGAAGCGCGAGGCATCGCGGTTGTCGTCCTTGCCGGCATCGTCGGCGTGATGGCGGGCATACTGGTCACCGCGATGAGCCAGATCGTGCAGGACCTGCACGGGCTGTTGTTCGGCGTGCAGGCCGGCGGCCGGCTTTCCGGCATGTTCTCTCTCGCCCACCCCATGCAAGCCCTGATCCCGGCGATCGGCGGCATCCTGCTCGGGCTGACGGTGATCTGGCTGAGAAAGCGGAGATTTCGCACGCCTGTCGACCCGATCGAGGCCAACGCGCTCTATGGCGGTCGCATGTCGCTGACCGATACGTTCATCATCGCCGGCCAGACCATGCTCTCCAGCGGTTTCGGCGCCTCTGTCGGGCTGGAGGCCGGCTACACGCAGGTCGGTTCCGGCCTGGCTTCGCGGCTGGCGCGGCTGTTCAAGCTACGCCGCAACGATGTCCGCATCCTGGTCGGCTGCGGCGCCGCCGGCGCCATCGCGGCGGCTTTCGATGCGCCGCTGACCGGCGCTTTCTATGGTTTCGAACTGGTCATCGGCATCTATTCGGTCGCCAATGTGGTGCCTGTCATGACCGCGGCGATCTCCGCCTCGCTCACCGCCGAGATGTTCGGCGGCGTGCCGTTCCCGCTGGAGCTTGCGGGCCTGCCGGCACTCACGGCCAGCCAGTACGTGCCCTTCCTGCTGCTTGGGCTTCTTGGCGGGGCCGCCTCGATCGCCATCATGCATCTGGTGACGCTGGTCGAGCGCGCCTTTGCCAAACTGTCGGTCGATGCGTCGCTGCGTCCCGTCATCGGCGGCGTCATCGTCGGCCTGCTTGGGCTGGTCACGCCACAGGTGCTGTCGAGCGGCCACGGCGCGCTGCATCGCGAATTCGCCATGAACTATGGGCTGAGCGTGGTGGCCAGCGTCTTCGTGCTGAAGCTGGCGGCTTCCGCGATCTCGCTGGGTTCGGGGTTTCGCGGCGGACTGTTCTTCGCTTCGCTGTTTCTTGGCGCCCTGCTCGGCAAGGCATTCGCCGACGTGATGGCCTTCGTCTCGCCGTCGACCGGCATCGATCCGGCCGTCGCTGCCGTTGTCGGCATGACATCGCTGGCGGTCGGCGTCGTCGGCGGGCCGCTGACGATGACGTTCCTGGCGCTGGAATCGACCCGCGACCTGACGCTAACCGGCGTCGTCCTGGCGGCCTCGATCATGGCGGCGATCCTGGTGCGCGAGACCTTCGGCTACTCCTTCTCGACGTGGCGCTTTCATCTGCGCGGCGAAACGATCCGCAGCGCCCATGACGTCGGCTGGATGCGCAGCCTGACCGTCGGCTCGATGATGCGCAAGGACATCAAGACCATCAATGCCGACACGACGCTTGCGGCCTTCCGCAAGCAGGTACCGCTGGGCTCGGCCCAGCGCGTCATCGCCGTCGACGCGGGTGACCAGTATGTCGGCGTGCTGATCGTTGCCGAACTGCACAGCGACCTGTCCGACGGCGAAACGGCGGTGCGCGACCTCGCGCAATACAAGGATGCCGTCCTGGTGCCGAGCATGAACGTGCAGTCGGCCGCCGAGACCTTCCAGCGGGCCGGCGCCGAGGAGTTGGCCGTGGTCGAGGATTTCACCGACCACATCGTGCTCGGACTGCTGACCGAGGGCCATCTGATGCGGCGCTATGCCGAGGAGCTGGAAAAAGCGCGCCGGGACTTGTCGGGCGAAGGGTAGGTCGGGCGAAGGTAGGCTGCCGAGCCGGCCCGGCTGAACTCGTGCAAGGCGAAGCTGCCGTGGCCAAGCTTGTTCTCCACCCTACATCAGCAGACCATGGCCGACCGCACACCATATCCGCCGCTCAACACGTTAAAGCTGGTTTCGAAGGACATCTGGATCGTGGATGGCCCGGTCATCCGCTTCGGCATGCCTTGGCCGAAAATGCGGTTTCCGACGCGGATGACCGTCATCCGCGTCAACGATGGCGATTTGTTCGTTCATTCACCCACCTTGCTGACAGAGAGCCTCGAGGCCGAGATCGCTGGATTGGGCAAGGTCCGCTACATCATCGGGCCGAACCGGATCCACTATTGGTGGATTCCGATGTGGCGCAGGGCCTTTGCGGATGCGGGCATCTGGCTGGCACCGCGGATTCGCGAGCAGGCGGGCGACAGGATCGATTTCGAGGCGAACGAGCTTGGTGCCGAGAGCGGCTACCCGTGGGACGATGACCTCAAGTCGCTGCCGGTGGAAGGCAGCTTCATGACAGAGATGGTTTTCTTCCATTCCGTCAGCCGAACATTGATCCTGACAGACGTGATCGAGAACTTCGAACCGCGGAAGCTTGGCTGGCCGTGGCGCTGGCTTGCCAGGGCGGCTGGTGTCGTTGATCCGGATGGCAAGACGCCGCGCGATTTGCGATTGACCTTCCCCAGGGGGCAACTCAAGGCGGCAGTCGAAAAGATGATAGAATGGAATCCGGAACGCGTGATCATGGCGCACGGCCGTTGGTACGAACACGATGGCGTCGCCGAACTGAAGCGCGCGTTCCGCTGGCTGGGTCCGCTCTAACGCTTTGTCTGATGCAAGCCCGGACGAAAACGTCTTCGCGCTTTCCTGCACTCCTAATGCTCGATCGGCCCCTTTGCCATGACCAGCGCCGTGCCCGCGGTTGTCGGGCGCTCGATCACGCGGCGCACCCGCGGCGGCTCGTCGCCGCTGTGCAGTGCCCGCAGGCGCTCGCCGACCATGGCGTCGGCTTGGGTGATGCGGCCATTGTGCCTGACATATTCGAGCCAGGTCGGCGTGTGGTAGTGCTCGATCCAGATCGCCGGATTTTCGAGATCGCGCGCCAGCGTCCAGTTGCGGGCACCGTCGCGACGGCGGATGCGGCCGCGCTCGGCCATGGTGGCCAGGAACTCCGGCACGTCCTCGTCGCGGATGATGTATTCGATCATGATGGCGATGGGGCCGCTGCGCGGTTTCAGGTCGAGCGCGAGGTGCGGCTCCTTGAAACGGTTGAGCGGATCGAGGTTCAGCACCTGCTGCTGCGGCAGCGGCAGCACGAGGCCGATGGCGCCGCCAGCCAGCATGGCGATGGCCGCCGCAATCAGCGCTGTCCCGGCGCCATGCGCGTCGGCGACGATGCCCCAGATCCAGCTGCCGAGCGCGATGCCGCCGAAGGTCGCGGTCTGATAGACCGACAGCACCCGGCCGACGACCCAGCGCGGCGTTGCCATCTGCACGGTGACGTTGAAGTGCGAAAGCGCGATCACCCAGCACGCGCCGCCGACCAGCAGGCCGAGCGATGTCAGCCAGGCGTCGTGGCTGACGGCGGCATTGAAGGCGCAGACGGCGAAGCCGGCGAAGGCCGAGCGCACCATGGTCTCGCTGGACAAAAGCTGGCGCAGCCGCACGCTGATCAGCGCGCCGCCGACCGCGCCGATGCCGAAGGCGCCCAGCATGATGCCGTAGGTCAGGGCGTCGCCCTTGACGACGTCGCGTGCCACCAGCGGCAGGAGCGCCAGCACCGCGCCGGCGCTGAAGCCGAAGGCGGAGCCCCTGACCAGCACCTTGCCGATATTGGGCGACATGGCGACATAGCGCAGGCCTGCGCCCATGGCCGCGCCAAGCGATTCGCGCGGCAGCGTCGATGGCTGAACCTGCGGCTTCCAGCGCGCCAGCACGACGATGAGACCGATATAGCTCACCGCGTTGGCCGCGAAGGCGGCCGCCGCCCCGGCTGCGGCGACGATGATGCCGCCGATCGCCGGACCGACGCTGCGGGTCAGGTTGAAGCCCATCGAGTTCAACGCGACGGCGGCCGGCACTTTGTTGCGGGGCACGATGTCGCCGACGGAGGCTTGCCAGGACGGGCTGTTCAGTGCCGTGCCGCTGTCGATCAGGAAGGTGAAGGCAAGCAGCGTCCACGGCGTCATCAAGCCGGAATAGGTGAACAGGGTCAGAAGCACCGAGACGACCAGCATGAAGGTCTGGGCGACCAGCATAACCTTGCGCCGGTCGAAGCTGTCGGCGATGGCGCCGGCGACGAGCGCGAACAGCATGATCGGCAAGGTGGTCGAGGCCTGCACCAGCGCGACCTGATAGGGCGAGGTGGCGATCGTGGTCATCATCCAGGCGGCGCCGACGCCCTGGATGAGGCCGCCGAAATTCGACACGAGGCTGGCCGACCACACGGCGCGGAAGATGCCGTGCCGGAACGGCGCCAGCGCTGAAACGCTCTCGCTCTCCGGCTTTTCGTCAATCATAGGAAAGGCCCTGCCATGGCTTGCCGATCGTTGCGGTGATCCGTTTCCCCGGATGGTTTGCCGAAACTATGGCATCGTGCCGCAAAGAGCGACCGTCTCGAAAAAAAGATCATGGTCCAACAAGGGGATAGAGGAGGACCACGCAGCCGTGCGGCTTTGCTTCGATGCCGCGCCGCGGATGCAGCCTATGCCGTACACGATCCGCCGTCGGCGAGGGCCGGGCTGCTGCCGGTAAGTCGTCGGGACAGAACGGGCGGGCTCGCCGCAAGCAGCTAGAACCCGTTTTCAATGCGCTCGAAGACGACGTTGGTGAAGGCCGATATCTGGCTGCCGATGAAGGGACCGGTCAGTGCCGCCACGAGCATGATGGCGACGATCTTCGGCACGAAGGTCAAGGTGATCTCCTGGACCTGTGTCAGGGCCTGGATCAAGGCGATGCCGATACCCACCGCCATGGCGACCAGCACCACCGGGGCGGATGCGGTCAGCACCGTCCACACCGCGTACTGGACGATGTCGAGTGCGTCGGCCTCGTTCATGGGATCGGCCCGCCGGAGCCGTCAGCTTGCCGCCTTGACCGAGACGCCGGGGCCGACCGCGATCTCGGTGCCGTTGCCCAGCACGGCGATGAGGCCGCTGCTGGCAAGGCGCACGGACGCGACGGTGCCCGTCGTGTTGCCGTCGGCGGACGTTATCGAGCGCCCGATCAGCGCATCGGCCTGCGACAGCGCCGAGGACTGCATGATCTGGTCCAGCTTGGTATTGGTCTGCACAGACTGCTCGACCTGCGAGAAGGTGGCGAGCTGGGCGACGTACTGTGTCGAATCCATCGGCTTGGTCGGATCCTGGTTCTTCATCTCGGCGATCAGAAGCTTCAGGAAGGACTGGTAGTCGACAGCGGTCTTGGAGGTCTGCTGGCTGGCCTGATTGGCGCCAACCGGTATCGTCGTCGTCATGTCCACGGTCATCAGCGTGCTCCCACAGCCAGCGGACGCGAGGCGCCCGGAACGTCGTCATTGCCGCCCAGCGCGCGGCGTTCGAGCGGATAGAGCGACCGGATCGCCTTTAGCGCCTCGTAGATGTGGTCCTCGCCGACCATGCGGTCGATCTGTTTCAGCGCACTGCCGATCTCGGCGTCCTCGAAACTTGCAAGCAGCAGCGGCAGGGAGCGGCGGAACATTTCGCGCGCCTCGCCGGCGCCGGCCGGGTTCATCAGCATCACCTGGAGGATGAAATACAGCTGCTTGAGCGGCGTCGAGGCGTCATCGGCCTGGATCACATGGCTTTCGAGCAGGAACTGCACGTCGTTCATCAATTCGACGGTGACCTTGCGGTCGACGCGGATGACCGCACCGTTGATGTAGATCTTCTCGTTCGGCTTCAGCGATATCTTCAGCGTGTTGGTCATTGAATGCCGTCGCGGATGATCTGGGATACCTCGATCAGTCCCTCGAAATTCTGGGTGCGGCCCTGGCGGATGTCTTCCGCCTCGCGCAGCAGCCAAAGGCCGATCGAAATCAGGTTGGCGCGCAGTTCCTTGGGAAGCGCGTTGTCGTTGGAGCCGAGATCCTCGACAAAGGCGGTCCAGACGCGGTTGGTGAAATGCAGCGCCTCCACTGCCTCCATCGAAGCGGGGCCAAGGGCGGCGGCCGCCGCCAGCATGTCGATCGAGCGGGTCAGCAGCTCCCGTTCACGGTCCTTCGCGTCGGCGACAGAGGTGCTCTGGATGTCGGCGTAGGAGAATTGGTACATCGTTGGCTCTACCGTTCCGGTTCAGAGTTGTCAGGTCAGGTAATTCAACAGGCTGAGCTGCTGGAGCCGCGCCGTCAATGCGAAGGAGGTCTCGATGTGCTGCGTCAGGTCGGCGACGCGGGTCGCGGCTTCGGCCGGGTCGACCGCTTCAAGATCGAGAATGTGGCGCTCGAACAGGTCGACCTGCGTCTTCATGCGGTCGACGGCGTCGGACACGCGCTTCTGGACGATGCCGGTTTCGGACTGAACCTGGCCGATGCCGCTCAGCGCTTCGCCGACCAGCGACTGCGAGCGGCCGACGATGGTGTCCTTCGCCGCCTGGCTGATGTTGGTCGACATCAGGCTGGAGACCATGGCCGCCGCCATGGCGAGCTTCTTGATGCCGTCGCTGTTGGCGCTGGTCGAGGTCGCGGTGGTTTCGTTGAGCGCGATGCGGCTGACGATCTGCTGGTCGGTGGCGTTCGACCAGTTGGCCTGCCAGCCCGAACCGAAGAACTGCGGCTCGACGTCGTTGGTGATGAAATCGTCCATCTGGGCCGCGGTGATGTTTGCCGCGGCGGGGTCATCCGGCGTGAAACCGAAATTGGCGACAAAGGAGGCGTCGAAGGCAGCCTTGGCGGGTGATCCGGCCGCTGTGAAATCGTTGATCGGCTTGACGTCGGTGTTGGTGCCGGCAAACAGATACTCGCCGTTGACGCTGGTGTTGAGGATCGAGGCGAGCTGCTGGACGGCCGTCTTGCCGGCCGACTGGGTGAGGTTGGCGGAAGAATCGCCCGACGTTGAGGTGGTCAGGCTCGACAGCAAGGTCTGCGCGACGCTGGAGAGCTGGCCGAGCGAGGTCTGCGTCGAGGAGAGCCGGGCGGCCACCAGGCCGTTGGAATCGATAATGACATTGAGCCGGTCGAGATCGCGCGAGAAGGTTACGGACTGGGCGGTGCGTCCGCCCAGTGCCAGGCCGACATCGGCGACCCTGCCGGTGGAGGACTCCTTCGTGGCTTTGACGAGCTCGGCCTGCATGCGCATCTGCTGATAGCGCATGGCGTTCGAGAGAGCGGCCGAAGAGACTGAGGTCATGGATTATCCCACCGCGCTGAGCAGAGCCGCCAACATGTCGTCGACGGTTTTCATCATTCGGGCCGATGCCTGATAGGTGTGTTCGAGATCGAGAAGCAGCGACATTTCCTGGTCGACATTGACGCCGGTCGCGTTGGACAGCGCCTCGGCGCTGCGCGATGCCAGGGCTTGCTTGGCGTCGGCTGCGGTCGAAGCCTGCTGGCGCACGCTCTGGAGCCAACCGATCGAATTGGCGGCATAATCGGCAACGCTCGACGTCGCCGAAATCCCGGCGGCGGGGTCGAATGTCATCGGCTGATCGAGCCGGTCGCCATAGGCGACCAGAAGGCTGGAATAAGAGGCGCCGCCAGTGTTGACGACATAGGCCGCGCCGTTGGCGCCGCCGTCGCGCAGCAGTGCCGGATTGCCGCCGACACTTGGATCCATGGCGGCATTGACGCTGATCGTGCCGGCAAGGCCATTGACCAGCGTGCCAGCGGCCGGCACCGCCGGCGCGCCCGACCAGGTGAACAGCCCGGCGGCGTTGGGCATTGACGGCGCGGTCTCGGCGAAGGCCGTGATCAGGCCGCGCGCGGTCTCGTCGAGCTGGCTCTGCATGGTCGAGGCTACGCCATCGCGCAATTGCAGCAAACCGGCAAGCTCGCCGCTGGCGCTGGTGTTGCCGCCGGTTCCCGCCGAGATCGGCACGTTATCGATGTAGAGTGCGTTGCCGACGGTACCGGCGCTGTAGCCGGAGGACGGGGCGAAGCTGACCGTGCGCGGGATGGTTTCGAACAGCGTCGTGCCGTCACCCGTGGTGATGACCATGTCATTGTCGCCGCGCGTGAAGGTCGAAACCGGAACATAGTCCGAGATCTTCTTCAAAAGCGCGTCGCGCTGGTCCAGCGCATCGGAAACGTCGGTGCCGGAGCGCGTGCCTGATATGACAGCCTTGTTGGCATCCTGGAACTGGCTGAGCAGCGAGTTGAGATCGTCTACCGCGGTGGCGATCTGGCCGTCGGTCTGGGTGCGAAAGTCCTGAATGGCCCTAGAGCCTTCGTTCAGGGAGCGCACGACCTGCTTGGCCGCGTCGATAACGCTGGAGCCGAGATTCTGGTTGGACGGCGAGGTGGCATAGAGCTGCAGCGCCTGCTGCAAATTGCCGATCGCGGTCGAGGGAGAGGACGCATTGTCGACGCCATTGACCGAAACATCCAGCTGATCCAGGCCGCTATAGAGCGCGTTCTGGCCGCTGTATGCCGACAGGGCGCTGAGATTCTGGCGGAAGAGCAGGTCGTTGGCTACGCGCTGGATGTCAACCGAGCGCGCGCCCGGCGCCGTGCTGGTGACGACGGCGATACGGCGCGTATAGTCCGGATTGGAAGCGTCGGCGACGTTGCGCGAGACAACGCTGGTCTGCCGAGCGGTGTTCATAAGCGCCGATTGGGCGATGCTCAATGCGGTGGAAAGCGACATGCGGGTCTTTCACGGGCGTTGCCCGGTTTTATCTCTTCAGGTTGACAAGGACGTCCATCAGGTCGGAACCCGTCTGGAAGACTTTCGAATTGGCGGTGTAGCTGCGTTGCGCCGCGATCATGTTGGTCAGTTCCTCGGCGATATCGACGTTCGAATTCTCGAGCGCGCCGGAGATGATGGAGCCGAGCTTGCCTTCATTGGCAAAGCCGACGCGGACCGCGCCGGATTCGGTGCCCTGCGAGTATACATTGCCGGGCAGCGCGGTGAGCTGGTCGGGACTCTGCACATCGGCCAGCGGGATCTTGTAGAGCGGTTTGGTGGAGCCGTCCTTGTACTGGGCGTAGATGGTGCCGTCCTTGCTGATCTGCACCTTGTCGATGGTGCTCGGCGCGTTGCCGTTGACCTGGGCGTCCGAAACCGTGAAGCCGGTGCCGAGCTGGGTCAATGCCGACAGATCGAGCGAAAAGGCGCTGCCGTTGGGCACGGTGAGCGAGACGCTGTCGACGGCGCCGGTGAGCTTGCCCGTGGTCGTGTCGAACGTCAGGTTGGCCGAGCCCAGTGCGCCGCCGGCGTAGGGGAATGACGTTCCAGCGGTCGCCTTCGACTGGTCGAAGACCGACACCTGCCAGGTGCCGGCGCCGGTGTTGGTGAAATAGACGTCGAGCAGCTTCTTGTTGCCGAGATTGTCATAGGCGACCATCGAGGATTTCGAGGTGTACTGCGCGCCTGCGGCATTGGTGGTGGGCAGGTTGCCGGCCGCGACTGGCGTCGCGCCTGCGGGCAGATTGCCGCTGTAGAGACCCTCGGTGCTCGGGGTCGCGGTCATTCCCTGGTCGGAGATGACGACCGGGACCAATCCTTCAAAACCGTTCACCGTCGCCGCCGGCACGCCATTTTCGTAGCTGTAGGCCATCAGCTGGAAGCCGGCCGAGTTGACCAGCCTGCCCTGCCCATCGGGAACGAAGGCGCCGGCGCGGGTCAGGAAAGGCGTGCCGCTCGGGTCCTGGACGACAAAGAAGCCGTCGCCGCTGACGGCAAGATCGGAGACAGAGGTAGTGTATTGGAGCACGCCGGGATCGCTGACCGCCTGCCGGATCGTGGTGGTGATGCCGCCGGAATTATAGGCGCCGCCCGTCGAGGGCATGACCAGCGTTGAAAATTCGGCGGAGGACCGCTTGTAGCCGGTGGTATCGGAATTGGCGATGTTGTCGGCTGTCGTCGACAGACGGTTGGCCTGCGCGTTCATGCCGGAAACGCCGGTCCGCATCATCCCGTAGAGGCTCATCGAAATGTCTCCGCAATGTCCATGCCACTGGCAGCGAGGCTACGCGTCCTGTCTTGCGCGAGGCTGGCGCGGCGGTGCATCAGAACACCAGCCGGTAGCCGAGGAAGCGCTTGGAATCGATCGGATCGGTGCCCAGCTTCTCGCGCAGCTTCTTGCGCAGCTTGCTGATGTGGCTTTCCACCACGTTCTCCTCGACCTCTTCGTCGAAGATGCCGTAGATGGCGTTGAATACTTGGGTCTTGGTGACGCGGCGGCCGCGATTGCTTGCCAGATATTCGAGAATGCGGCGCTCACGGCGCGGCAAGGGAAGCGGCTGGCCATTGATTTCAGGGTCGCGGCCATCCATGAAGATGCGCATGGCGCCGATTTCGGTAAAGGCGGCATCTTCGTTGGCGCGGCGGCGGATGGCTGTTATGCGAGCCAGGATCTCGCGGATATGGACCGGCTTGCGGATGACGTCATCGACACCGCTCTCGAACAGCCGCAACGTGTTCTCCAGCGAATGCTGCTCGCTGAGAGCAATCACCGGGGCTCCGGTGCGGTCGCGGATCTGGCGCGGAGAGATCGCGCCTTCGCGGCAGTCGCCGATGAGGAAGGCCCGGACCGAGCGCAGATCGGCATCGGCGGCCGAGTTCACCCACTCGCCGAATTCGCCGGAAGCGAAGCCCGCGCAGGCGATGCCCTCGCGGTCAAAAAGTGAATTGTATCCGTCTGTCACGAGCTCTCGCTCGTCAACGATAACGATCATCGGCCCCGCCTCCGAATCAGCTCATCTGCCCCGTGGGGAAAGCCGTATCCGCTGGCAGGAATCCTGAACAACCGTCATTTCTTGTAACTAGTTTCTTGGGAGTCCGGAATCGCATCGGTTGCATTAGCGTGGGGTGAGATATGCTTCGTGCTCCAAGTCCCGGCCAAGTCGAAGCGCAACGCCGAGACTTTGCGACCGATTGCATGAGATGCAACAATACACTCATGGGTTGCAGAACGTGCGGGCGTTGCCGGTCCATTTGCCGAAGCCGGTGGCCACCATGTTTGATATCACGCGGCAGACATAGACCTTCTGCGCCGGGTCGTTGTCGGGCCCCGCGTGATAGCGGGCGACGGCCATCGACCAGGTCACGTGACGGGCATGAAGGCTGGCCAGGAAACGCGCCGCATAGTCGACGTTCTGACGCGGATCTAGCATGTCCTCGACGCTGCGGAAATGCGCGCCGTGGTAGTGGTGATTGATTTGCATGCAGCCGAGATCGATCAGCGTCTTGCCCTCGCGTCGGGCATTGGCGAAGGTGGCAAGAGCTTCGGCGCGGCTTGTCGGGAAGACTGCTTTTCCTTCTATATTCAATGCGTTGGGCTGCAAGCTTCCCTTCTTGCCGGTCTCGGTCAAGCCGACGGCATAGAGGATGCCGGCCGGCACGCCATAGTGGTCGGCGGCGCGCAGGATCTCCGGTTCGCAAGCATTGGCGGCGGCAGCGGCGGCGCTCGCAAGACTAGATAAAGATATCGCCGCCAGCGCGCTCGCGAGAAGGCGAAGCGGGGCGGCCGTGTGCTTGCGCGTCATCATTGTGTCTTCCGGCGGATTGCTGGCCCGGTTGCTGGCCGCCGGCGCCGCTGTTGCCGCCGCCGGAATTCCCGGGTTGAAAGGACGACTGGTCGCGGCCCGCCGCCGTCTGCAAGGATGCGGTCGCATCAGTGCGGGTCGTTGCGGGGACCGCTACCGAAGGTTGTAGTATCGTGACCTTGTCAACCTCGAAGCCGAGTCCGCGCAGGGACTTGACAATGGCATCGCTATCAGAGGACAGCCGGTGGTAGGCGTCATGTGTTTGAGGCTTCAACTCAATCGAAAGTTGTTCTCCGGAGAGGCGAAGATTGGCGGTGACCATGCCAAGCTCGGCCGGATGAAGTTCGATCTTCAACACATGTGTCGCGGCGGCAACAGGGCCTGTCAGTTGCGCAGTTGCGGAGTGTGTCGAAAGCGTCGTTTTCGGGCCGCCATCGGCTGTTATGGCGCCGATCACATTGAGGGCGGCCTGGCTCATCGGCGCCTGCGGCGGGGCAGGGAAGCTGCGCTCGGAAACCACGTCGATGCGTCCTGCCGCCGAAGGTTGTTTTCCGGGCTCGGACCGCAACGAGGACTGAACATCGGTGATGGACCTCAGCTGCGGTGCCGCGTGCTTCGGATCCACGCCCGGCACTTCGGCCGGCGCCGTCTGGGGCAGCGGCCCGGCCGCGATCGTATTATCGCGTTTTGGCGTGCCGGCGGCGTCGTTGACGGTCTGGCCATCGAGCTTGGTCAGCGCCCCATCGACGAGCGATGTCCGCTCGGGCTTCGACATCGGTTCGAGGTCATCATGCCCGGCGGCGGATTTCGGCCGGTAGGCCTTCGGCAGGAACTGCCCGTCGAGCGCCGGTTCCTGTCCGGTTTCGCTCGTATCGGCCGGTCTGGCCGATGTCGAGAAATGGCGCAGGTCATGGAACGCGATCAGCAACGGCAGATGGTCCTCGAGCGGCGTCGTACCTGTCTCGGCCGCTGCGCCATCGGCGTCCTTGTCCGTCTCGGCGGTCTTGTCGTCCCTGGCTGCTTTCGCGGCCAGCATTCCGCTGGATGGGATCCTTGCCTTGCCAGCCGGCAGTGGCTCGTCCTTCTGCCCGGCAGGAGCGGCGGCAAGCCTGCTCCAGCGCTCATCGCGCGATTCGGCCCCGGCTGCCGGATGCTTGTCCGGGTGGGCCGGGCCGGCCTTGTCGTCCAGCATCTTGCCGAAACCCGTGTCGTCATTCTTTCCGGTCGCCGCCGGCTGTTCCGCCGTCGTGCGCGCGGTGGTGATTCCCGGCAGCGCCGGACCGAGGCTGGGGGTCATTTCGGAGCGGCTCCAAGCATCTGGTCGATCAGGTCGAGCTGTCGACGGGTTTTGACCATCGCGGCATCGGTCGGGTCTGACGTGTCGGTGCTGGCCGCGGCCGCCGGCGCCGATGCCGGCAGGACAGTTGCCGCATCGCCCGAAGCCGGCGGGTTCGGCGCAGCTGCCACTGTGTCGCCGGATGGCGCGACGGCCGGCTGTTCGGAGACAGCACCCTCGACGGGCGGCAATCCGGCGGCGTCGGTGGACTGCGCGGCGGCAGGCTCGGGCTCGTGCGATGGTATGACCTCTGCAGGTGCCGGGCTGGCGGTCGGGAGGGAAGCGGGCGGCGCCACCACTTCGCCGGCGATGGCCTCGGCGGCGTCGAGCAGCGCGCGGTCGCCGTCCGATAACCGGCTGCGGTCGATCTTGCTCAGCTTGGCGCGCACCTCCTCGATGGTACCCGATGTCACGGTGGACAGGCTTGAGTAGAGCAGGGCGCGCGGATCGCCCTGATTGGTGTTGCCGTCGCGGCCTTGCTCGGCCCGCGCCGAGGCGAAGGCGGACAGTTCGTTCAGGCCGTCGATCGCGGCGCGGCGGGCGATGCGCAGATAAATGACCTTCTCGCGCTCGGGATCCATCATTGAGGTGATATCGGCCAATTTGTCCTGGCTGATCGACATGTGCAGCTCAATCACGCCCGAGACGAAGGAGTCGGCGAACTGGCTGGCATAGGGCGAATAGAGATAGCGCTCGACATATTGTGTGGAGGCAAGCGCAAAGCGCGCCGCGTCGCGCTGCGCGACCGCAATGCCGACCGAGCGGCGCAATGCCGCCTCCTCGACCAGTGTCCCGGGGCCGAGCAATTTCGCCTCGTCGAGCAGCACCAGCGCCGCGGCCGGGTGGTCGCTGGCGAGCAGCGAACCCTTGACCAGGGCAAGGAAGGCGGCGAGGTCGCTGGGCTCCGCCATCGGATCGACCGGCTTCAAGGCTTCGATGGCCTCGCCGGGGCGGCCGTTCAGGTAATCGATGACGCCCCTGGCAAGGGCTAGGTCCCGCGCATCGGCGGTGGCGCGCGACACGGCCGCCTCGACGGTCACCGGGTTGCCGCCGCTCATGCCGTAGACCAGCAGCGCGCGAAAATTCTTCGGATCCCTGAAATCGTCCTTGTCCGCCTCGCGCAAGCGCGTATCGATCATCTCCAGCAGCTTGGACTGCATCGGCAGCGCGGCGTGGTCGCCGACGGCGATACGGTCTTGAATAAGCTGCAGCGAGCGCACCAGCTGATAGGGCTGCAACGAATCCTGGGCGAGGGCGGCCGTAGGCTGGCCGGCCAACAGCAAAAGGCCCATCAAGCGGCTGGTGAAGACCGCCCGCTTCATCCGCCGGTCGCCATCAGTATCTCGATGCGGCGGTTCACCGCCGACAGCGGATCGGCGGGGTCCTTCGGCTGGCGGTCGGCGAAGCCGGCGACTTCGGTGATGCGGCGCTCGTCGACGCCGCCGCGCACCAGCATGTAGTACGCCGAATGCGCGCGCGCCGTCGACAGCCGCCAATTGTCGTAGCCGGCGCTGCGGAACGGCCGCGCGTCGGTGTGGCCGTTGATGCTGATCGTGCCCTTCTGGCTGTTGACGATGCGGCCGATCTTTTCCATCGCGAGCACCAGCTCACGGCGCGGCATCGCGGAGCCGACCTCGAACATGCCGAAGTCAAGCTGGTCGGTGATCGAGATGAGGACGCCCTTGTCGGTGGCTTCGACCGAGACGCCGTCGTGCAACTTGTCGCCAGGTTTGAAGGCCTCGGCCAGCTGCTGCCTGACATCGGCCGCAGCCTTAAGCGCGGCCGCGCCCGGCTTCTTTTCGCCGGCATCGGGCTTGGCCGCCTCCTGGGCGGCGGCAACCTTGGCGTCCGCGGGCCCGGCGGCGCCGGCTTTCGCATCACCCGCCTCGGCGATTGCCGTTGTGGCCTTGCCGTCCTTTGCCAGAGGTTCAAGCGGCGCCGCGATGACCGGCGGCGCAGGCGGCACGGCCTTGACCTTGGCGACCTGCGCCTCGGCGGCCTTGTCGCCGGGCTTCACCGGATCACCTTCGATCCTGGCGCGCTGCGCGCTGGCCTCGGCGCCCGGCGAGGCCACCTGCTGAGACCAGAAATCAGGCTCGAACGGATCGCGATAGGAGGCGCCGCCGGAAGCGCCCGTTGCCGGGCCGGCACTCTGCGCGCCGCCATCGCCCTTCTGGCTGACGTTCTGCATGATGCCGGTGTTGGTGGCGATTTCCGAAAGCACCGCGTAGGGATCGGCGAACAGGTGTTCGTCGGACTGCTCGGACTGCTGCGGCTCCTGCTTTTCCTTTTTGGGATCGGATGAACCCGCGCCGCCGGCTCCATCCTGTCCGGCCTTGGTGGCCGCCTCTTCCGGATTGTCGGCGGTCAGCCCGATGGCGCGCGGACCGTCGCCGAGATCCTCCAGGCCCTTGCGGCTCGACGTGCGGTCGACCAGCTTGACCGGATTGAAATAGCTGGCGACCGCCGCCTTGGTCTGTTCGTTGGCGGCGTTGATCAGCCACATGACTAGGAAGAAGCACATCATGGCCGTCATGAAGTCGGCGAAGGCGATCTTCCAGACGCCACCGTGATGGCCCTCCTCGTGGTCGTCATGGCCACGACGCACGATGATGATCTCGTGCCTGGCCTGATCGGCATCGGCGACGCTCATGCCAACACCTGGGAGAGCGTTGCCGACCATTCGGCCATGCGCGTCTCGAACACCGCTTCGTCGATGGAGACCGTGAGATCGAAGCCGGGAGCTTCGATGAAGTCGAGATTGGCGGCGCGCGCTCCGAGCGATGCCTTCAGCGCTTCGAAAAGGGAAAGCGGGCCGCGAACGACTATGCGCACCGCTTCGCCATCGCCGACCGCCTCGCGGACCGCACCGGCAAGCGCTTCAAGCGAGCGCTTTTGCAGGTCATCACTGACGATGCCGCCGATGATGCGGGCGACCGTGGCGGCGACGAGGTCCGTCACGCGCGCCTCCATGGCATCAATGCGCAGCGAGACCGCCTCGCCGACATCGCCGCCGAAGCTCTCGAGAAAGGCCTTCGCTTCCTCGGCATTCGCCCGGCGTTCAGCGTCCATCGCTGCTTCGTGGGCAGCCGCAAGCCGCTCGCCAAGCGCCGCCTCCGCCTGGGCGACCGCTTCGGCGATCAGCGTGCCGATATCGGCTTGCGGCGCGGCTGCTTCCGGCTCGTGCTCGGCGGCGGCCTTCGGCTGGCTGACACGTTGCGGGCGCGTGCCGAAATCCGGCAGGAGATCGAAAAGGGCTAGGGAAGGCATGGACTACACCGCGACTTCCTGGGCCGCCCATTTGCGCAGGATCTGCGCTGTGCGCTCCTCGTTGAGGTCGACCATGCGGGCAAGCCGCTCCTGCGGCGCGGGCCTGATCTTCTGGCGCAGGTCGTCGAGCGGCGTGGAGCCGGCCCGCACGCCCGGCAAGGCGCCGACGGCCGAGCCGGCTTCGGCGGAAGCCGTGCCCTCTGGCGTCGGCAGCGAGCGCTGGACCTCGTCGAAATTGGGACCGGCTATGGCCGGCGTCGCCTTTGCTGTCAGAGCCGCCGCCATCGGGCGCAGGCCGAAGAAGGCCACCAGGAACACCACGACGATGAAGGCGCCGGCATTGATCAGCGTGCCGGCATGCTGGCCGACGGAATCGAGCATTCCGGCTTGCGGGACCGCCTCGCCGTCGAGCCCGTCGATGAACTCGACCGCCGAGACGTCGATGACATCGCCGCGCTTGTCGTCGAAGCCGGTGGCAGAGGTCACCATCTTCTGGATGTCGGCGACGCGCTTGGCGATCTGTTCGGGCGTGGCGTCCTTGCCCAGGATCGCCTTCAGCCGATCCTGGTTGACGACCACGGCGATGGACATCTTGGTGACGCTGTAGCCGTTGGAGACGGTGGCGATCTTCTTGGAGTTGATCTCGTAGTTGGTGATCTCTTCCCTGCGGTCGTTCTGCGAGGAGGATTGCGGACCCTCGGTGGCGGTCGTCTGGGTCTCGGGCAGGTTCTGCTCGACGCTGGCCGGGGTGGAGGCCTGCTTCTGGTTGTTGTTCTCGTTGGCACGCACCGACTGCACCGAACGCTCGACGCGCGACTCCGGATCGAAGATCGTCTCCTCGGTTTGGCGGGTATCGGTGTTGACGTCGGCCTTGACGCTGGCGCGGAAATTGTCCGGGCCAAGATACGGGGTGAGGGCGCGCCGGATGTTGTCACCGATCTGCGCCTCGACGGTCTGCTCGACGCCCAGCGTGCGGGCGGCACTTGTGTTGGAGGGATCATCTCCCGCCGCCAGCAGATTGCCGTTGGAATCGAGCACCGTCACCTTGTCGGCCGACAGGCCGGGAACGGCGGCGGCGACGAGATGGCGGATCGACATGGCGCTTTTCTCGGCGTCGATGCCGGCGTAGCGGATGACGACCGACGCGGAGGGCTGCTGCTCGTCGCGGCGGAAATTGGCACGCTCGGACATAACGATATGGACGCGCGCAGCCTTGACGCCCGCGATCGACTGGATGGTGCGCGATATTTCGCCCTCCAGCGCGCGCACACGCGTGATCTGCTGCATGAAGGAGGTCAGGCCGAGCGAGCCGACATTGTCGAACAGTTCATAGCCGGCATTGGCGCTGGTCGGCAGGCCCTTTTCGGCAAGCAGCATGCGGGCCTGCGCGGTGGTGCCGGCCGGGACCAGGACCGAGGTTCCGTCGGAGCCGACGTCGAAGCCGATGCCGGCCTCGCCCAGCACGAGGCCGATCTGGTTCACGTCGGCGCGGTCGAGCCCGACATAGAGCGTGTCGTAGGCCGGACGGTTGAGATAGACGGAAGCGACACCGATGACGCTCATCACCAATGCGGCGATGCCCGCCAGCATGGCCAGGCGCTTCACGCCAAACCCGCGGAGATTCGCGATGATGCTCTGGATCTGTTCCGGCACGGTCGACTACTCCCAGCATGACTGTCCGCTGGAACACTAGCCCTCGAAGCTTGTGCGAAAATGAAATCGGGCCGCGCTCGGCGCGCGGCCCGTCAACCTTGAGGTGAAGACGTCGAGTGGGCGGTCAGCTCTTGAACAGCGACAGGATCGACTGCGAGGAACTGTTGGCGATCGACAGCGACTGGATGCCGAGCTGCTGCTGCACCTGGAGCGCCTGAAGGCGGGTCGATTCCTTGTTCATGTCGGCATCGACGAGCTGGCCGACACCGCGGTCGATGGAGTCCATCAGGCTCTGCGTGAAGGTCTTCTGCAGGTCGATGCTGCTCTTGGCCGAACCGAGGATGGTGGCGGAATCGGTCAGCTGGCTCATGACGTTGTCGATCTTGGTGATCATCTGGGTGATGATGTCGTCGGTCACGCCCGCCGCAGTGATGTCGAGATTGTAGGCGGAAATATTGTCGACCTTGGCAACCGCCCCCGCCGCGGTCTGGCCGGCGGTGTTGGCTGCGATATCCGTTGATCCACCCGCGATCGATGCCGCATAGGCGGTGTCATACAGGGTCTGCGCGGCCGCGGTCGAATAGACCGATGTCTTGCGGTCGAGAATGCCCTGGTTCTTGACCTCGCCGGCGAGACCGGAATCGAAAAGCTTGGTGCTCTCGACATCGATGTCAATCGTCCCGAGTTGGACGGCGCCGGACGAGGTGCGGTTGAACGAGGACACGATCTTGGAGTCGGGCTGGACGCCGTCATTGGCGGCCGACACCTGCTTGGAGATCACCGACAGGAAATTCGAACCGGAGAAGGTGGCGGCGTCGGCAAAGGATTTCATCTGCGCCTGAAGCGCCGTGATTTCGGTCTGCGTCTTTGCCTTGGCGGCATCTGTCTGGCCGACGGTCGAAAGCAGCTTGGTTTTGATCTTGCCGATCGTGTCCAGCACATTGTTCATGCCGGTATAGGCGGTGTCGACCTTCGAGGCGCCGAGGCCGAGCGCATCCTGCACGGTCGAGAGCGCCTGGTTGTCGGAGCGCATGGTGGTGGCGATCGACCAGTAGGCGGCGTTGTCGGAGGCTTCGGAGACGCGATAGCCCGTCGAGACGCGGGCCTGTGTCTGCTCGAGCGACTTGTTGGTGGCGTTGAGGCTTTGAAGTGCAGTCAACGCCGCAGCGTTCGTCATGATGCTCGCCAAGAAACTCGCTCCTTCTCTAAGCCGGCATGCCCACAGGCCTGGTCGGCCTGCCCATCGGCTGCGATCGTGCCGGTCGGGCCGATTCGACAACCTGTCGTAAGCTATTGGTTAACCATAGCTAGCGCGATATGGTTAACGCCCTGTTAAAAGTCAGCTTTCGACAGTTAAGGAACGAGGATTGCGCGGGGCTGGAGCAAACGCAATCGGGCCGCGCTTTTGGCGCGGCCCGATATCTTGGTGTTGTTCGTGGATGGTGAAGGCGATCAGCCGCGGAAGAGCGACAGGATCGACTGCGACGAACCGTTGGCGATCGACAGCGCCTGGATGCCGAGCTGCTGCTGAACCTGCAGGGCCTGGAGGCGGGTCGATTCCTTGTTCATGTCGGCATCGACGAGCTGGCCAACGCCGCGGTCGATGGAGTCCATCAGGCTCTGCGTGAAGGTCTTCTGCAGGTCGATGCTGCTCTTGGCGGCGCCGAGCGTGGTGGCGGCGTTCGTCATGTCCTTGAGCGCGGCGTCGACGACGTTCATCATCCCCGAGATTTGGTCGTCGCTGAAGCCTTTGCCCGTTGCGGAGTCGAAGATCTTCAGGCTGGCGACCGAATAGGTGTCGCCGGCCGCAACGGCAGCACCAGCAGCCGGAGTAGCCGCCGTGGCGGTGACGCTGCCGTCGGTGCCCAGACGCGCGGCGTCGAGGATGCCCTTCGCGGTGCCGGCCGTGGTACCCGCCTCGTACAGCTTGGTGCTTTCCACGTTGACGTCGATCGTCGAGATCGATACCGCGCCGGAAGCGTCACGGTTGAAGGCCGAAACGATCTTGATGTCCGCCACGGACGTGCCCGTGCCGCTGTCCACGGACAGCATGTTGGTGCCGGAGAAGCTGGCGCCGTCGGCATAGGCCTTCAGCTGCTTCTGAAGGGCGGCGATTTCGGTCTGGGTCTTTTCCTTGTCGGCATCCGTCTGGCCGTAAGAGGCGGTCAGCTTGGTCTTGATCTGGTTGATGGTGTCGATCGCGCTGTTCATGCCGGTGTAAGCGGTATCGACCTTCGAGGCGCCGAGGCCGAGCGCGTCCGAAACGGTCGACATCTGCTGGTTGTCGGAACGCATCGTGGTGGCGATCGACCAGTAAGCGGCGTTGTCCGAAGCCTGGGAAACGCGATAGCCCGTCGAGATGCGGGCCTGGGTGGTTTCGAGGTTCTTGTTGGTGGCGTTCAAGCTCTGCAGCGCGGTCAGCGCCGAGGCATTGGTCATGATACTGGCCATGTCTACTCGTACCTTACTTTTTACAGGTGTTTTTTGACATACCGGATTGGCCGGTATGACGGAGCGGCATCATGCCAATGATCTGTCTGAGACCCGATCACCCGCCATCTGCGGGGAATATGGCGGCAAGTCCCTACCAAAGGACTAAACCGGACGGTTAATCGAAAAATATTGTCGAAAAAAACGGGAGGGCGCGGTTCGGCGCCGGGCGCGATCAGTTGAAGGAGCGCACCAGGCTGCCGACAAGCAGGTTCCAGCCGTCGATCAGCACGAAGAACAGGATCTTGAACGGCAGCGACACCACCGTCGGCGGCAGCATCATCATGCCCATCGCCATGGTGATGGTGGCGACGATCAGGTCGATGACCAGGAACGGCAGCACGATCAGGAAGCCGATCTCGAAGCCGCGCCTGATCTCGGAGATCATGAAGGCGGGCACCAGGATGCGCAGGTCGACGGTTTCCTTCGCAACGGTCTGGCCGCGTTCGCGCGCGAGGTCGGCGAACAGGTCGAAGTCCTTGTCGCGCACATTGTGCAGCATGAAGGTGCGGAAGGGATCGGAAATCTTCTCGAAAGCCTCGGTTTGGCTGATCTGGTTGTCCATCAGCGGCTTGACGCCGGTATTCCAGGCCTGGTCGAAGGTCGGCGCCATGACATAGAAGGTCATGAACAGCGACAGCGAAATGAGGATAAGGTTCGCCGGCGTCGACTGCAGGCCGATGCCGGCGCGCAGGATCGAGAAGGCGATGACGAAACGGGTGAAGCTTGTCACCATGATCAGCAGGCCCGGCGCCACCGAAAGCACGGTGAGCAGGCCGAACATCTGGATGATGTAGCCAACGGTGGTGCCGTCGGCCTTGCCGATGCCGCCGAGGTCCAGTTGCTGGGCCGTCGCGATCGATGTGGCGGCGCCGAGCAGCGCCGCGGCAAGAAGAAATTTCTTCATTCGAGCAGCAACGTCCTGATGAGTACCTGCTTGGCATGCCCCTGGCTGCGGATCGAGGCGCGCTCCTCGATATCGGCCTTCAGGTGCTGATAGCCGCTGGCTCCTTCTATCTGGTGCATCTTCAGGGTGCGCACGAAGGCCAGAAGATCCTGATGGATCTCATCCGACATTGCCGGCGGCTGCGGCGCGTCGTAGACCACCGACACTTCCATCCTGATCCAGGTCTCGGCGGGCGAGGCGATGTTGGTGGTGATCGGCGCCAGCGCGACGAGTGACGGTCCCGTGCCGGGCTCTTGCGCGTCGGCGGGCTTGGGTACCTTGCCCTCGTTTTCCGGCGCGACGGGTACCGATGCCGGTGCCCCCACACCCTTGAGATAGCCGCCGGACAGCCAGCCCATGCCGATGGCGGCAGCCGTCACCAGGAGCAGCATGGCGCCCTGGACGGCAAGGGAAGGACCCTTGCGAGACGGAACCTGTTCGACGCTGGCCACGGTGCTGCGGTCTCCAATGCCCTAGAACGGAAGAACCTGGTCGAGGATCTGCTGGCCGTAGGCCGGCTGCTGGACCTCGCTGACGCGGCCGCGGCCGCCATAGGAGATGCGCGCCTCGGCGATGCGTTCGTAGGAGATGGTGTTCTCCGCGCCGATATCCGACGGGCGCACCATGCCGGCGATGGTGAGCACCCTGAGCTCATAATTGACACGCACTTCCTGCGAGCCCCTGATCATCAAATTGCCATTGGGCAGGACTTCGGTGACGACGGCAGCAACGTTGAGCTCCAGGTTCTCCGAGCGCTTGATCTCGCCGTCCGCATTGGTTTCGGTGCTGGAGCTCAGGCCGGCGTCGCCCTTGCCGCTCGTGCTCTTGTCTTCCCATCCGAGCGTGACGTCGTAACCCAGCTTGCGCGAGGCGGTGCGGCTCCTGTCGTTCTGGTTCTTGAAGTTGGCCTTGTCGTTGAGCTTGATCCTGACGGTGAGAATGTCGCCTTCGCGCAACGCCCTGGGATCGGTGAACAGCCGGCTCTGGCGATCGTCCCACAGCGAGAATTTCTTGACCGGCGCCGCAGGCGGCTCGGGATAGCTGTAGGGCGAAGCTCCTTCATTGCCGATGCCGGAACCGACCGGCGACAGTGAAGGCTCCCTGCCGATCTCCTTGAGATTGGTGCCGCAGCCGGACAAAGCTGCGACCGCGCACAGGACGAGCGTTCTGCGGATCATGACGGATCTACCCTTCGGGCTGCGCTGGCCATGATGCCGGTGAGCGTCGCCGCCGCCTTCTGGTCCATTTCGTTGAGGATGACGCCGGCCTTGCGCGAATCGAGCTTCATCAGGATGGCCGCGGCGAGATCGGCATTGACGATGGCCAGGCGCTCGGCCGCCGCGTCGGGCTTCATACCGGCATAGATCTTGACGACGCCGTCCTCGGCCCGGGCCAGGAACACCTCGCGCCGCTTCAGCCAGGTCTCGTATTCGGCCCGCTTTTCGTCCAGTGCCTTCATGCGTTGGTCGATGCCGGCCTGGAGCTGTTTCAACTCCTCCGCCTGCAACACGTAGCGGCGGTCGCGGGCGGCGTCGGCTATGTTGGAGCAGAAGCGCTCGATCTCGCTTTGGTCGGGAGCCTTCTCCCGGGCCAACAGCTGCGGCGCGGGTGCGGGCGGCGCCCCCGGCAGGACCTGGCGGACGGCTTCCTCGGCATGCACGCCGCTGGAAAAGGCCGCCAGAGCGCAGGCCGCGAACAGGATCGCGGCGGGGCGGCATCCTTGATGGAATGAGAGGGAGGAGATCATCGGCATCGCCTATTGGAGAACCAGATCGGCTTGCAGAGCGCCGGCCGACTTGATGCCTTGCAGGATGGCAATGATGCCGTCGGGCTTCACGCCGAGGCGGTTGAGGCCGGAAACAAGGGTTTGCAGGTCGGGGCCGTCGAGCACGGCGACGCGCGCGTCGGGCCGGCTGGCGTCGATGGCGGTAAACGGCTCGACGGCGGTTTCGCCCTTGGAGAAGGGTTCGGGCTGCACGACGCGCGGCGCTTCGGTGATGCGCACCGTCAGCGTGCCGTGGCTGATGGCCACGCGCGAGATCTTGACGTCGTTGCCGATGACTATGGTGCCGGTGCGCTCATCGATGACGACGCGGGCCGGCGTATCGGATTCGACCACCAGGTTCTCGATCTCAGCGTAGAAGCGGGCCGCCGAGACGCTTTTCGGCCGTCTGATCTGCACGGTGCGGGAATCGCGCTCGGCCGCCACGCGCATGCCGAAGCGCTGGCTGGTGTAGTCATTGATCGCGTCGGCGATGCGAATGGCGGTCGAGAAATCGGGATTGCGCAGCTGCAGCGTCAGTATCGGCTGGTCATCGAACTCGGCCTTCACGGCACGCTCGATGATGGCGCCGTTCGGCACGCGGCCCGCGGTCGGGACGCCTTGCGTCAACTGCTCGGCCTGGCCCTGGGCGGTGAAGCCCGAAACGATGACCGCGCCCTGGCCGACAGCATAAATCTCACCGTCCGCCGCCTTCAGCGGCGTCATGATCAGCGTGCCGCCTGCGAGCGAGGTGGCGTCGCCCATCGAGGAGACATCGATGTCGATGCGCGCGCCCGACTGTACGTAGGGCGGCATGTTGGCGGTGACGATGACGGCGGCGACGTTCTTGGCGCGCGCTCTGCCGCCTTCGGTGGCGATGCCGAGATTCTCCAGCATGGCGCGGATCGACTGTTCGGTGAACGGCGAGTTGCGCAGGCTGTCGCCCGATCCGGCGAGGCCGATGACCAGGCCGTAGCCGACGAGCTGGTTGTCGCGCGAACTCTGCAGCTGCGCGATGTCCTTGATGCGCGAGGCGACTTGGCCCGGCGGCAGCGAGCTTGGCCCGGGCGAGACGCGGAACATGCGCGTGGTGGTGGCCGGATCATATTCAGGATCGTCATAGACGCCGCCATTCCTGGCGGCGAGTTCGCGCTTGGCCTTGGGCGTGAGGCCGTCGGCCAAGGCAGGCTGCAGGCCGAGCGCGGCCGCAAGCAGAAGAGCAAGCGGACGCATCATGAAGCGCTGACCTGGATGGTTCCGTCGGCCATCACCGTGCCGGAGAGAATCTTGCCGCTGTCGCTGTTGCGAACCTTGATGAGATCGCCGGCCGAGCCTGGCTGCAAGGTCACGGCGGTGGCCGATATCGTCAATCCGCCGGCGATGAAGAAGACCTGCACGGCTGCGCCCTGCTCGACCAGCCAGGCGTCGCGAATGGCGGCGGCGGGGATGTAGCGGCCGGGCAGCAGCGTGCGCTTGGCGATCTTGCCCTGGAGTTCCTCGGCAAGGGTCGCCACCGCGTCGGGCTTGTGCTTGCCGGGGATGAGAGTCACCTGCTTGAGGGCCGCGAACTCGATGGTCTCGCCGGGATAAATGACCCGGTTTGGGATCAGCACGACCTCGCCGGCAGGCTGGCTGCTGGCGATCTGCGTTGCCGACCGGTTGGCCGCATCCTGCGCGAAAGCCGGCATGCCGCCGGTCACCAGCGCAAGGACGAGCGCCGTGCGGCGGAACGCGGAGCAGGAGACCGGACCGGCCATTGTCGTTACCTGATGTTCTTGGAGACGACCGAGGCCATGTCGTCGGCGGCCTGGATGACCTTGGAATTCATCTCATAAGCGCGCTGCGCCGAGATCAGTTCGGTAATTTCCTTGACCGGGTCGACGTTGGAGGCCTCGAGATAGCCTTGCTGGATGGTGGCGAAGCCGGGATCGCCGGGCACGCCGGCATTGGCCGGGCCAGAGGCGGTCGTTTCCTGGAACAGATTGTCGCCGAGCGGCGCCAGTCCCGCTTCGTTGGCGAAGTTGACGATCTGGAGCTGGCCGAGATTCTGCAGGTCGGTCTGGCCATCGATGCGGGCGAAGACCTGGCCCGTCTTGTTGACGATGACCTCGACGGCGTCGACCGGGACGTTGATCGCTGGAATGACGCTGGCGCCGTCCACCGTCACCAGCTGGCCTGTGGCGTTGGTGTTGAAGGCGCCGGCGCGGGTGTAGAGCGTGCCGCCGTCGGCGCCTTCGATCTGGAACCAGCCCCTGCCGGTGAGCGCCATGTCGAAACTGTTGCCGGTGCTGGTCAGTTCGCCCTGGGTGTGGACGTTGCGCACGGCGGTGGTCTTGACGCCGAGGCCGATCGAGACGCCTTCCGGCACCAGCGAAGCGTTGGAGCGGTTGGGCACGCCTTGCGTGCGGTCGACCTGGTAGAGCAGGTCGGAGAATTCGGCCCGCGCCCGCTTGTAGCCGGTGGTGTTGATGTTGGCGATATTGTTGGCGATGACTTCCAGATTGGTCTGCTGGGCGTTCATGCCGGTGGCGGCGATGGCGAGTGCTTTCATGGCCGAACTCCTCAGATGCCCATGCGGCTGACTTCGAGATAGGCCGAAACGACCTTGTCGCGGATGGCGACGGCGGTCTGCAGCGCCTGCTGGGCGCTCATCACGGCATCGACGACCTGGCGGGTGTCGGCGTCGCCCTTGAGCGCCTGGACCGAGACCTGCTCGGCGTTCTGCAGCGTGTTGACGGTCTTTGTGGCCGCCTGGCTCAGCGCCTCGGCGAAGGAGGTGCCGAGGTTGCCTGCGGTCGCGGGCGCAACGCCGCCCTGAAGCAGCTCAGTCGCCGTGTCGCCAAGTCCAGGCTTCAGGTTTAGCGCGCCGATGCCGTTCACGATCATTGGTTCCTCATCAGGTCGATGGTCATTGAAATGAGATCGCGCGCCTGCTTCACGACTTGCAGGTTAGCCTCGTAGGAGCGGTTGGCCTCGGTCATGTCAGCCATTTCGATCAGCACGTTGACGTTGGGCATCTTGACGTAGCCCTTGTCGTCGGCGGCCTCGTTGCCGGGTTGGAATTCCACGGGAAAATCGCTGGGATCGCGGTCGATCGAGTTCACTTCGACCGTTGAGCTGCCAGTGGTCCGGTCGAGCTCCGAGACGAAGCTGATGGTCTTGCGGCGATAGGGGTCGGAGCCGGGGGTGGTGCCGGTCGACTGGGCATTGGCGAGGTTTTCGGAAACCACGCGCAGCCGCTCCGACTGGGCGCCGAGGCCGGAGGCTGCTACTTTGAGGGCTGCTGTGAGCGCGTCCATGGTCAGCTCTTCACCGCCATCATCATCATCGAATGGAATGCCTTGACGATTGCCGTGTTGAGCTCGAAGGAGCGGCGCACCTCACCGGCCTTGAGAAGCTGGTCCTCGAGCACGACGGTGTTTTTTGACGGCATGACGACGCCGTCGTCTTCCTGTGGCTTGATCGCGAAACCGGCATTGGTCGCGGCGCTGCCGAGGTGTCCGGCCTGTGTCGTCTGCAACGACACCGCCGCGCGGTCGAGCACCTTTTCGAACGGCTCGACATCGTTTGCCGTATAGCCCGGCGTGTTGGCGTTGGCGATGTTGCCGGCGACCGCCGACTGACGCACGGCCAGCCATTGCGCCTGCTTGGCGGCGAGATCGAAAAGAGAAACGGGCTCCATGGGAATCTCCGGGCGTGTGCCCAAAGACTAGGCCGCCAGTCTTGCGCGGACCTTGCGGGCGGACGCAACCGGCAAGCGCGGCGAACTTATCTGGAAAGCTCGATCACCTGGTTGGCGCTGGTGACCATCACCCATTTGCCGTTGCGTTGCTCGATCGACGACACCTTGTTGGAATCCGGCAGTATCGAGCCGCGCTGGACCATCCACAGCCCGGTGTCGTCCTCGATCATGGCGCGGCCATTGGCGACGTGGACCATGCGGAATTTGGTGACGTCGGCTGGAAAGGGCTGGTCATCTGGTGCCGGGGCGGCGCTGGGATCGCCCTGCACGGTTCCGGTGGCAAGCAGGTCGATATTGGCATTCGGAACGTCCTTGGCCGTCAGCGGCGCGCTGCGCTCGGCAACCACGCCGCCGCCCTCGCGTCCAGAATTGGTGCCGGTGCCGCCGAACTTGATTGCCTGGACGCCGAACTGTTCCTGATTGAAGAAGATATACCAGGGAAACAGCGCGCAGATCAGGCCGAGCGTGATGCCGAGCGCGGCGATGACGAAGTCGCTGCGCCGCCCGGCCTTCTTGCCCAGCCTGGGAAACGCGGTCTTGGGCGGCTGCGGCCATTGCGGCGCCGCGAAGAGCCCGTCGATGGCCGAGTTGCGGCTGGCTTCTATCTCTTCTTCGGCTTTCGCCTCAGCGATCATTTCGCGCAGGATGCGCTCGGTATGCTGGAGCTCAGTCCCCTGGTTCGGCATTCTGCTTTCCCTTGAGATGGCGGGCGAGATCGGAGAACGGATCAGCGGACGGGCGGTCCTTGGGCGATTGCATCAGCGCCTCGTAGATCAGGGGTACCTGGCGCACCGCCATGTCGAGTTCCACGTCGGCGCCGCCCTGGTAGGCGCCAAGCAGGCGGATGTCGCGCGTGTCCTCGAAGCGGGAGATCATCGACTTCAGCCGCGTCACCAGCGCGCGCTGCTCGACGCTCCAAGCCTTGCCGGCCAGGCGTGATATGGACGACAGCGGATTGACCGGCGGATAGCGGCCCTGTTCGGCGATCGCGCGGTCGAGCACGACATGGCCGTCAAGGATGCCGCGCACGGAATCGGCCACCGGATCGTTGTGGTCGTCGCCGTCGACCAGCACGGAAATGATCGCGGTGATCGATCCTTTCCCTTCCACTCCCGGCCCGGCGCGTTCGAGCAGCTTCGGCAGCTCGGTGAAAACCGAAGCGGGATAGCCGCGCGCGACCGGCGGCTCACCCGTTCCCGTCGCCACTTCGCGCAGGGCGTGGGCAAAGCGGGTGATCGAATCCAGCACCAGAAGCACGCGGTGGCCCTGGTCGCGAAAATGTTCGGCGACGCGCATCGCGGTGTCCGGCGCGCGCCGGCGCATCATGGCGCTTTCGTCGCTCGTGGCGACGACGGCTACGGTCTTGGCCAGGCTGTCGCCGATCGTGTCCTCGAGGAATTCGCGGACCTCGCGGCCGCGTTCGCCGATCAGCGCCACGACCACGGTGTCGAAGGCGTCTGCGCCGGCGAGCATGGCCAGCAGCGTCGACTTGCCGACACCGGAACCGGCAAAGACGCCCATGCGCTGGCCGAAACAGAGCGGCGTGAAAATGTCGATGATCTTGACCCCGGTCATGAAGGCGGTGCCGACGCGCTGGCGCGCCATGGCGCCGGGCGTGGTGGCCCCGGACATGCCGTCGCCCCTGATCAATGGCGGGCCACCGTCGATCGCCCGGGTGAGCGCGTCGATCGTGCGGCCGCGCCACGAGGCATGCGGCGCCACGGCGAGCGGACCGCGACGGAAAACGGCGTCGCCTATGCCGGCATCGGCACTGCGTTCGAAGGGGGCCACGACAATCTCGTCGCGGCTGATCTTGACGATCTCGCCGCGGCGCGTGCCGGCATGGCCGCGCTGTTCGACAAGATCGCCCAGCCTGGCGAAATCCGAAAGGCCGCGCACCTTGTAATGCGTCGATGTGACTTCGGTGACGAGGCCGCCGCGTTTGAGCAGTCCCTCGGCATCGCTGAAGCGCCGCCATATCCGCTCCAGCGCGGCAAGCCGGTCTTCCGGCGTTGGCTGGGGCAGTCTTTCGGGTGCGCGCAGGGTTGGCTGGTCGAGCGACATGTTACTTCGAGCCGAGCGTCTTGATCGCCTCGTCGGTGGAGGAATCAGTCTGCCGCATCAGGGCGGCGGTGTTCTCGAAAGCGCGCTGGACCATGATCAGCCGCGTCATCTCCAGCACCGGATTGACGTTGGATTCCTCGACGAAGCCCTGGGCGACGCCGATATCGGCGCGATCGGTCACCGGCTCGGGCGTGCGCGCCGGCACGATGCCGGAATTGCCGTAGCGCACGAAATTCTCACCCGGATCGAAATTGTACAGGCCGATGGAGCCTACCAGCTGATCGTTCTGGCGCAACGATCCGTCGGCTCCGGCCTTGGGCGGGCCGTTGCGGGGGTCGAGCTGGATCGGTGCGCCGCCGGCGTCGAGCACGGGATGGCCCTCGACCGACATCAGCTCGCCATTCTCGTTCATCGAGAAGCGGCCATCGCGGGTCATGACGGTGCCGACCGGCGTCTCGATGGCGAACCAGGCGTCGCCCTGTATTGCGAAATCGAACGGATTGCCGGTCTCGGTCAGGGAGCCATGGGCGCCGGAAAGGTAGGTCTTGCCCGAGGAGGCGAAGGACACGGATTTCGGCCCGGTGCCGGACACCACGTCCTCGAACTTCACGCCGGTGGCGCGAAAGCCGACGGTCGAGGCGTTGGCGACATTGTCGGCGATCGTGTCGAGCCGACGCTCGAGCGCGATCTGCGAGGAAAGGGCGACGTAGAGACTGTCCCGCATGGTCAGAACTTCAACTTCTGCATGGCCATCATCAGGTCGGTGGAGATCCCCGCCGTGACCGGCTTGGCGAAGAGCACGCTGATCGACGACACGGCTGACGAGGTCGGGTGGTTGATCTCGTACATGGAGGTGAAGCGGGTCAGGAACTTGCCGAGCTTTTCGGGGTCGGAGAAATCGGAAATGTCGAGCTTCTGCTCGAACAGCTGCGCCTGCTTGTCGACATCGGCGGTGGCGAAGGAATCGGGCAGGCCGAGCACGGTGCGCACCACACTGGCAAGAGCGGTGTCGGCGAGCACATTATACCAGCTGGTGATATCAGGCGCCTTGCGCTGGAAATAGAGCGCCAGCCGTACGCCCTCGTTGGTTTGGCCGGCATCCTCCTCCAACGTCTGGCGCATGTATTTGTCGACGGTCGGCTGCTGTGCCGGATTGGTCGTGGTGGCCGCTTCGCCGTATTGTTCGAAGTTGAAGGCGGAGGCGAGCCCGGCATAGGCTTTGTAGGTCATCTTGTTGGCGACGCTGTCGGGGTCGCGGACGCCACCGGCCAGGACGCTGCGGATGAGATCCTTGCTCTCTGTCGCCGGATCGAGCGCGTAGGCCGACAGGGCATAATTGTACAAGCGGCTGTTGGCCATCAGATCGTCGATGGATTTCACGTTCGTGATGTTGGCCAGGTAATATGCGGTCTCCGACTTGATGTAGTCCGCATTTGGCTTGATCAGGCCAAGCGCCGACCCTGTCGTGTAGATTTTCGGCGTATCTTTCAGCACTGCGTCGCGCGAGGTTGTCTGATCGCCATATTGGGCAAAATCGAAGGCCGTGACAAAGTTGGCGTATCGTTTATCGGTCAGCTTGTTTGCAGGGCTGTTGGGATCGCTCACGCCGCCCTCGAGCATGGCGCGGATCTGCCGCGGGGTTTCGGTTGACGCATCCAGTCCATAGGACGCCATGGCGAATGTAAGCAGGCGCTTGTCCGCCATGAGGTCGTCAATCGACTTCACCTTGGAAACGTTTGCCGCGTAGTAGTCGGCCTCGCCCTTGACGTACTGCGCGCTCGGCTTGACCAACGTCAGCCCGGCTCCGGCCATGTAGCCCTTAGGCACCGCCTGCTGGACGTTGTCGCGCGTGGTCGTCTGATCGCCATACTGGGCGAAGTCGAACGTCGAGACGAAGTTGGCGTAACTCTTGTCGGTCAGCTTGTTGGCGGGACTGTTGGGATCGCTGACGCCACCTTCGAGCATCGCCCTGACCGTTGCGGCCGGTTCGGTTTCGGCGTCGAGCCCGAATGCGGCCATCGCGTATGTCAGCAGGCGGCTGTCGCCCATCAGGTCGTCGATCGACTTAACCTTGGAGATGTTGGTGACATAATAGGCGGTTTCGCTCTGATAGTAAGAGAAGCCCGCCTGCGAGGCGCCGATCTGGACTTGCAGCGCATAGTTGCCGGTCACCAGCTGCTGCGACTTGTTGTAAACCGTGGTATTGGCGCCGTTGGCTGCGAAGTTGAAGGCGCTGACAAATTCGGCGTAGCGCTTGTCGGTCAGCTTGTTGGCGAAACTGTCGGGGTCGGAAACGCCTTCCTTGAGCGCCTTGACCATGAACGCCTTGGCGTAAGCCATGTCTTCCAGGCCGTAGGCCTTCATGGCATATTTGAACAAACGGTCATTGTTGACGAAATCGTCGATCGATTTCACCTTGGTGATGTTGTCCAGATAATATTTGGTGTCGCGATCGACCGTCGGCTGCTTTTCGATGCGGTCGATCGACTTGTCGATGTCCCTGGTGATCAACTGGTAGCTGGTATAGGTACTGAGCAAGGACGCGCCTCCGGCCGAAGCTATGCCAGCACAATAGACTCACTTCCTTGCGCGAAACTGAATCGCGCCAATCGGCTCGATGCCGCTCCGATTCAAGCCTCACACAAGGCACGGGGACTATTCCTTGCAGCTGACTTGAAATGCGGAAGGACCTCTCGTGGGCATTCTGATTGGACTGGTGGTGACGCTCGGCTGCGTCCTTGGCGGCTTCATGGCCATGGGCGGGCATCTGCATGTGCTGATGCAGCCCTGGGAAGCGGTGGTTATCTGCGGCGCCGCACTCGGCACCTTCCTCGTCGCCAATCCGATGAAAACGGTCAAGGACACCGGCAGGGGCATCCTCGAAGCCTTCAAGCAGGCCGTGCCGAAGGAGCAGGATTATCTGGAAACGCTCGGCGTGCTGCACAGCCTGATGCGTGAACTGCGTTCGAAGTCGCGCAGCGAGGTCGAGGCGCATATCGACAATCCCGAGGAATCGGCGATCTTCCAGGCATTCCCCACCGTGCTGAAGAACCACGACCTGACGCATTTCATCTGCGACTATTGCCGGATCATCATCATCGGCAACGCCCGTTCGCACGAGATCGAGGCGCTGATGGATGAGGAAATCCAGACCATCAAGTCCGACAAGATGAAAGCCTACCACGCGCTGGTGGCGGTCGGCGACGGCCTGCCGGCGCTCGGCATCGTCGCCGCCGTGCTCGGCGTGGTCAAGGCGATGGGCGCGCTCGACCAGTCGCCGGAAATCCTTGGCGGCCTGATCGGCGCCGCCCTCGTCGGTACCTTCCTCGGCATCTTCCTGTCTTACGCGGTGGTCGGGCCCGTCGCCACCAAGATCAAGACGGTGCGCGAGAAGAAGAACCGCCTCTACATCATCGTCAAGCAGACGTTGCTCGCCTATATGAACGGCGCCCTGCCGCAGGTGGCGATCGAGTTCGGCCGCAAGACCATATCGTCCTATGAGCGGCCGACCATCGACGCCGTCGAGCAGAGCACGATGAACACCGGCTCCGCCGAGAAAAGGGCCGCCTGAGCGATGCGCGACAGATCGGTGCCGACATTGTCATGACCAGTCCCGGCAGTCCCTCACAAGCGCGCTCGCTGATCATCGAGCGCCTGGTCGGCGACAGCGGCGAGGCCGCCCAGGTCATCGGCACCGGCCGGGGCATGGCAGAGCGCGCTGCGCCGCTGCTGCAGAAGAGCCTGACCAGTGAGCTTGGAGTTCCGGTCACCGTCGATCTCAGGGGCGTCGAGGTCAGCCGCGTCGCGGAGGCCCGCTCCCGTGCCGGCGATACGTTTGCCATGACCATCGTTGCGTCAGCCACGTCCTCCGATGCCATGACCCTGGTGATCGATGCGCCGGCGATCGCGGTCACGCTTTGCACGCTGTTCGGCGGCGACCCGGAGATGCCGGCATCGCCGATAGAGCGTGATCTGTCGCAGATCGAGGTCGATGTTTCGACCATGGTGTTCCAGCAGGTCGCGCAGGCACTGAACGGATCGGGGCGACGGTCGCTCGACCTGCGCCTGCCAGTGCCGCGGGCGATGTCGGGCACCGAAGCCAAACGACACGTGTTGCGCGATGGCGCTGCAATCCGCATCGTCTTTGGCATCTCGACGCCGGCCGACAGCGGCACCGTCACGGTTACGATGCCGCAGCGTGTCGTGCTGGCCAGCCGGGACAGCGCTGCCGCCGGCGGGGAGAACGATCAGGGCGCCAGCTGGCGCGCGCGCTTTTCGGAAGAAGTGATGCGCTCCACGGTGGCGCTCGAGGCGACCATGCCGCTGGCCCGACTGACGCTCGGCGATCTTGCCGATTTCGAAATTGGCCAGATCATCGAATTCGAGGAAACGGCGCAATCGCAAGCGCGTCTCGGCGCGCGCGGCAAGACGCTGTTCGTATGCGAGTTCGGCAAGCTGGGACAGAATTACACCGTCCGGATCAAGCATCCCTATGATGCCGGACAGGATTTTATCGACGGGCTCATGCCGGCTGGTGCCGGGCACGCCTGAGCTTTTGGAGACGATGCATGGCCAAGACCAAGGCAGAAGCCGAAATCGACCAGCCGGACGAGCAGCTCGACCGCGCCATCGAGGAATTGCGCGGGGTTCTGCATGAAGAGGAACAGCGCCCCGATATTGCGTTCAAGGCCGCGTCCGCTGCCAATTCGAGCGTCATCATGAACATCCCCGTCGACGTCCAGATCATCCTCGGCAGCACCGAGATGCCGGTGTCCGACCTGATGGCGCTGCAGAAGGGCTCCACGGTGGCGCTCAACCGCCGCATCGGCGAACCGGTCGACGTGGTGGTCAACGGCCGCAGAATAGCGCGCGGCGAGATCACCGTGCTCGAAAGCGACCCGTCGCGCTTCGGCATCAGGCTGACCGAAATCATCGCCGGCACGAAGGGCGCGTGAAGATGCGTCGCGGGTCTTGCCGGCGGCAGCGGGAGCGAAAGGCATGACGACGTCCCTTTCCCTGACGCGTCCGCAGAAGGCGGCCGCCATACTGGTGGCGATGGGCAAGCCGTCGGCCAGCCGCCTCTTGAAATTCTTCAAGCAGGAGGAATTGAAGGCGCTTATCGAGGGCGCCCGGCTGCTCAGGACCATTCCGCAAGGCGATCTCGAGCGCATCGTCGCCGAGTTCGAGGCGGAGTTCACCGAAGGGGCGGGACTGCTCGATTCCGCCGACAGGATGGACACCATCCTCAATGAATCGCTGTCACCGGAAGAGATGAGCGCGATCATGGGTGACAAAAAATTCGAGGTTGCGCCGGAAGGTCCGCCGCCGATCTGGCCCGAGCTCGAGAAGCTCGAGCCGGTGCGGCTTGGTACTTTCCTGGCCGGTGAACATCCGCAGACTGCGGCCATGGTGCTGTCGAAGCTGGCGCCGCAGGCGGCGGCGAGCGTGCTGTTGACGTTGAGCAAGCTGACGCGCGGCGAGATCATCAAGCGCATGGTGACGATGGCCAATGTTCCCGACGCCGCCAGCAGGATCGTCGAAAACCGGCTGCGCACCAGCGTGCTGGCGGAAACCGCGACCAAGGATACATCGGCCGGACAGGCGCGCGTCGCCAGCGTTCTCAACGAATTGGACAAGCCGCTGCTCGAGGAGGTCATGCAGGACCTGGAGGCCGCCGGCACGCCCGATCTCGACGGCGTCCGGGCTCGGCTGTTCGCCTTCGACGATTTGCCGCTGCTTACCCAGAAAGCGCGCGTGCTTCTATTCGACGGGCTGTCCACCGAACTGGTCACGCTGGCGCTGCGCGGCACTTCGGCGATCCTTGCCGAAGCGGCGCTGTCGGCGATCGGCGCGCGCTCGCGGCGCATGATCGAAGCCGAACTCGGACAAGGATCCGAAGGGGTCCCCCTCGCCGACATCATGGCGGCGCGCAAGACGATCGTGACGACGACAATCCGGCTGGCGCGCGAAGGCGCGTTCGAGCTTCCCGCGACCCAGAACGCCGCCGCCTAAGGCCGGATCATGGCAGAGGCGGTCGACAAGGATTCCAAAACCGAAGAAGCGACGGAAAAGAAGATCCGCGACACCATCGAACAGGGCAAGCTGCCTCATTCGAGGGAGACCGCGCTCCTGGCCTCCTTCGTCGCCATACTGGTGTTCACCGTCTTCTACGCCAAGGATGCCATTGTCGATCTCGGCATGTTCCTGTCGATGTTCCTGGAGAAGCCGGAAGCCTGGCCCATGGACACCGAGACCGACGTCATCGCGCTCTACAAGATCGTCATGCTGGAGGTGGGCCGTGCCATCCTCAGCCTGCTGGTGCTCCTGACCATCGCCGGCATCGGCGCCTCGGTGTTCCAGAACATGCCGCAATTCGTCGGCGAACGCATCAGGCCGCAGCTGTCGCGCATCTCGATCGTCAAGGGCTGGAACAGGCTGTTCGGGGTGCAGGGCTGGGTCGAGTTCCTGAAGGCGCTCGGCAAGGTGGGCTTCGCCATCGTCGTGCTCGCCTTCACGCTGTCCGAGGATCACCGCAAGCTGCTCGCCGGCATGATCACCAATCCCGTCGCCTTCGGCCTCGTCATCCGCGGCATCGCGGTCGACATACTGGTGGCGATCGTCTTCGTCATGGGCCTGATCGCGGCGATCGACATCGTCTGGTCGCGCTTCCACTGGAAGCAGGACCTGCGCATGAGCAAGCAGGAGGTCAAGGACGAGTTCAAGCAGTCCGAGGGTGACCCGATCGTTAAGTCGCGGCTGCGCTCGCTGGCGCGCGACCGCGCTCGCAAGCGGATGATGACGGCGGTGCCGCGCGCGACGTTGATCATCGCCAACCCGACGCACTTCTCGATCGCGCTGAAATATGTGCGCGACGAGGATTCGGCACCGTTGGTGCTGGCCAAGGGGCAGGATCTGGTGGCGCTCAAGATCCGCGAAATCGCGCGCGAGCACGACATCCCGATCTTCGAGGACGTGGCGCTCGCCCGCTCCATGTACAAGCAAGTTTCGGTCGATAGTGTGATCCCGTCGCAATTCTACCAGGCCGTCGCCGAACTGGTGCGGATCGTCTACTCGAAAAAGGCTGAGCGCAGACAGATTTCATGAACCGCCAACCGCACGCCAACTCCCGCGAGATCATCGTCGCCAGCGCCATCGAGCAAGTCGTGGCGGAGCTCAGGCTGATCGATGTCGCCGATTATATCGCCTTCATCCGGCTGGAGCATTTCGCCTGCCTGTCGGACCTGGTCGATTCCGCGGCGGAGCTGTTCTTCAAGCCGGGCACGCTGAGGCTCGGCCATGGCGGCGAGGCTCATGTCGACTGGAGCGGTAGCCCGCGCATCGTGCTCGATCTCGAGCTTCGGCCGCCCGGCGTCACCGTCTATTTCCAGCTGACGCTGAGCGAAAAAGGCGCCTCGGTCGCGGTCAACTACGTGTCGTTCGAAAAGCCCGGCGAGGACCCCGAGCACAACACCGCCCTGCTCGAGGCGGTGGTCGAACAGGCTCGTATCCGCAAGGTCGAGCCGCTGGCGTTCTAACTATTCGATCAGGCCGAGCCGCAGCGCCTTGGCGACCGCCTGGTTGCGGTTGACGGCGTTGAGCTTCTGGGTCGACTGGGTGAGATACTGGTTGGCAGTATGCACCGACAGTTTCAGCAGCCGCGCTATCTCCTCGCTGGTATTGCCGTTGGCGGTCAGCTTCAGGCATTCGAGCTCGCGTTTGGAGATCGCGCGCGTCTTGCCGACATCGCCCGGCCGCATGCGGGCGACAGCGGCGAACAGCGAAAAGCAACGGGCGTGGATTTCATAGAGCGCGTCCTGCGGCAGGGCGATCTCCGAGCCGAGGAAGACGACGAGGCCGCACTGGCCGCGATCGGCGTGGACGGGAAAGGCGATGCCGCTGCTGCCGGGCGCCGGCGGCGCCATCTGCTCGGTCCAGGCAAGGCCGCCGAACATATCGCTCATGGCCGCCACACCGTCATCCGTCCACCAGCGCGGTTCGGTCGAGATCCTGCTATGGCGCACGATCTCCTCGCCATTGGCGCCCGAGATGAACTTGGTCGCCACCGATATGCCGGGATAGTCGGAATCGAAGCACGGCACCAGCCGCGCCCGCTCGAGCGACGGGCTGACGAAGAACAGGCCGAAGGCCGAGGCATTGATGTCGACGGCGATCCAACGGCAGCGCCGCACAGCATCGGGAATGGTCACGGCGTGATGCGTTTCGGAGCCGAGCGAGAAGGCACCGAACGGATTGCGCTGGTCGTTAAAAAGGGCCTCGGCGGCCTGCTTGACGTCGGCCTGTTTCAAATGATGCCGCTCCTGATCGCCGTGGCGATGGCCATCGCGCGGTTGCTGGCCGCGAATTTCTGGATGGCGTGGGTGATGTAGCTGTTGACGGTGTTGGAGGACACGCCAAGGATGACGGCAACCTCGTCCGTGGTCTTGCCTTCCGAGACCCAGAACAGGCATTCGCGCTCGCGGTCCGACAGCGGATCCTGCATGGCGGCGGCGGCGATCAGTTGCGGAATATGCGAGAGCGCGTAGCAGCACTTCAACTGCGCCTTCATCAGCGCCGGTTGGTCGATCCGACCGGCGGCTGCCGCCGAGAACAGCGCGAACAGGCGTTGGCGGCCGACATTCAGCCTGAGCGAATAGATTTCGGCATGGCCGAGCACGTCGAGCAGACGTGCCTCTTCGCCGGAGACCAGCCCCTCGGCCTGTGGTGCCTGCGCCGACACCAGCGGCCTTGGACGCATGCCCGGCGCGACGGTGAGCGCGCCCTGGGCAAGGCCAGCGATTAGCCGCTTGCCGATCAGTTCGATGGCGTCGAAAATCCAGTTGGACGAGACGATGCGCGCGTCGTTGCGGTCCTGATCGTGGACGATGGCGACCAGCATATAGCTGTCGGCACCGATCTCGGCGGTCAACTCCATGAAAAAGCTGGTGAGATCGCCGCGCGACGTCAGGCGCGAGCCCAATGTGTCGGATTGAAGAAGCGCGGCGGGACTGCTCATTGCTGTTTTTGGCCGGAATCGATGCTGATGTCCGGATGCTGGAGAGCCAGCCGCCGAACCTGAAAACGCGTTACATTTACGAGACACACACAAGCGCGGGGTCGCGCCCGATCAGACGGAATCCATTCAGGGAACGCGAAGCCGTCCGCGTCTGGCGCCAGAAAATTCCGGCACTTGAGACTTTGGGTGGTCGCCGCGCCCCCCGAGGACCGGCTGATTCGGGTCTAATCTACCCGTAGATGAATCTGACATCAAACGCGATTTGACAAAATCGAATCGAGTGGACTCAAGCTGCGACTCAGGCGCCGATTTTCGCGCGTTTCGGTGCGTGAAAATGTTCGAGCCGTGCAAGCCAGTCTTCTCGGCCGGGGCTGTTTCGGTCGCGCCCACCAAGGGGCTAGAGGATGTCAAAGAGCGGCTGACGCCGCCCTTTTTCGTGGTTTCCCTGAGAGCTGCCGCGCTTCGGGCAGCCGGTGTCACCGGCCCTCGAAGCCGGTCAGCACGCCGACGGCATTGATGCCGATTTCCTCGACGGCGTAGCCGCCTTCCATGACGAACAGCGTCGGCAGGCCGAGCCTGGCGATGCGGCGGCCGATCATGGGATAGTCCGACGACTTCAGCTTGAACTGGCTGATAGGATCCTTCTCGAACGTGTCGACGCCGAGCGAGACGATGACGACGTCTGGCGCGTAGGCGGCGAGCCTGGCGCAGGCGTCTTCCAGCGAGGCGCTCCAGGCGTCCCAGCCGGTGCCGAACGGCATGGGATAGTTGATGTTGAAACCTTCGCCCGCGCCGGCGCCACGCTCGTCGGCATGGCCGAGGAAGAACGGATATTCGACCATCGGGTCGCCGTGCAAATTGAGGACCTGCACGTCGGCGCGGTCGTAGAAGATCTCCTGTGTGCCGTTGCCGTGATGATAGTCGACATCGAGGATCGAGATGCGGCCGGCCCCCTGGTCGCGGAACCATTGCGCGGCAACGGCCGCGTTGTTGATGTAGCAATAGCCGCCCATGAAGCCGGCTCCGGCATGGTGGCCGGGCGGACGGCAGAGCGCGAAGGCGGAGGCTTCGCCGGCCTTGACCAGGCCCGCGGCGGTCAGCGCGACGTCGTAGGAGGACTTGATCGCATCCCATGTTCCTTCGACGAAGGTGGCGCCGCCGTCGAAGGAATAATAGCCGAGCAGGGCGTCGACGCGCTTGGGCGGCACGTCGCCGCGCAGGCCGCGTGTCGGCCAGGTGAAGGGCATGGCTGTGCCTGTGTGGCCCTCGGCGATCCATTGCGGCCAGACCGTCGGCAGGAAATCGACGTAGTCGGCCCTGTGGATGCGCTTGGCGGCGGCAAGATCATGCTCGGCCGGCGCGATGATCGGCCCGAGTTTCTCGCTGTCGACCCGCGCCTTGATGAACTCGGCGCGCGAGGGTTTTTCGAAACCCGGCACGATCGCCGATGTGACCAGTTCCATCTGGCCGGCGTGGCCGGCGTGAAGCGGCGAATAGACAGTCTTCATAAAATTCCTCTCGAATGCGAAATCAGTCAAGGTTGAGGTAGGGGGTCACCAGAGCGAGCCACATGGTTTCGACATCGTCCTCGATGAGGTCGTATGTCCGGCGATCCCTTTTCAGGCCGACAAGACGGCAGGCGTGTCCGACCTCCATCATCAGCACGCCGAGCCGGTTGGCGACCTTGTCTTCGAGAGCCGGGTTCACGTGCCGCAGCCACGCCGCATAGAGGGCGATGATCTGGTCGTCATACTCGTTCTGGATCGGTCTCAGGTCGGCGTTGCCTGAAATCGCCTCGATCACCGGCATCAGGCTGGCATTGTCGAGATAAAGCCTGGAGGTATCGGTGAAGAGCCTGCGCACCTCCCGCCGAAACTCCTCGCGGTTGGTGGGCGGATCGACCCTGATGCGCCTCGCGATCACTTCGGGAAAGGATGACAGCCAGCGCCGGGCGAGGTCCAGGAGAATGGCTTCCTTGTTGGGGAAGTACTGGTAGACCGAACCAACCGACAGGCCCGCGCGCTGCGCTATGGCGAGCGTGGTCGGCGTCCTTGTGCCTTGCTCGCGGGTCAGGATCAGCGCCGCGTCGAGGATCCGGTCCACCACCTTGCTCGACCGTTGTTGGCGCGGCTGCTTGCGCGGTTCGAGCGCTATCCTGGTTTTGCGATCGAGACTGCGCTTCACGGCTTGACGTCCTCGTTCCCCGCCCAGTCCCAACATCGGCGCAGAGTGTTGTCCACAATACATTGCAAATTCCGCATGTTGACAAACGCGAATGATTAGTCGCATTCTTTTATCCACGCTGCCTTGGGGATAACAAGGGGAATTTCGAAGACAGCGCGCCGGCATCATCTTTCCCCATCGCCCCTCCCGCGGAGCGGCAGCTCGTGGGCAGTGGTTGTCGGTCTCAGTCAAAAGCGCGGAGTCGCGATGTCTGTCACGGGTGCGGGTCACAAGGCGGATCTGATCGTCATCAATGGTCGTGTGTTGACCATGGACGATGACAATCCGACCGCCGAAGCCGTTGCCGTCAAGGATGGCGCCATCGTCGCTCTCGGCAGCCACGCCTCCATCGAAGAGTTCAAGGGGCCGGCCACCAGGGTCATCGACGCCAGGGGCGGTTCGGTGATCCCGGGTTTCATCGAAGCCCACATGCATCTGTTTTCAGGCGCGGCCGAGCTTGCCCATCTCCAGTTGTCGGGCGTCCACGGTTTCGAGGCGCTGCAAAAGGCGATCCGCGACTACGCGTCGACGCACCCCGATGCCAAGATGCTGGTCGGACAGGGCGTCGACTACACCGTGCTCGACGACGAGCGAGTGACGCGCCATCATCTCGATGCGATCCTGCCGGACCGGCCCTTCGTCATGGCCGCGCCCGACCACCATACGATGTGGGCCAACACCAAGGCGCTGGACTTGGCTGGCATCCTGAATGGGCGCACGCTTGGCCCCGGCAATGAGATCGTCATGGGCGACGACGGTCTGGCAAATGGCGAACTGCGCGAGGGCGAGGCTTTCGGCCCGGTGCTCAATCTTGCCGGCGAGGGCCGGGTGCGGCTCGGGCTGGCGACGGGCGGCGAGCCAGACCCGATGCCATCGGCGGAAGAACGCGCCGCCGACCGCGACATCATGCGGCGCGGGCTCGCCTGGTGCGCGCGCCACGGCATCACCTCGATCCAGAACATGGACGGCAATCTCTACCAGCTCGAATTGCTGGCCGAGATCGAGGCCGAGGAGGGTCTGTCCTGCCGGGTGCAGATACCCTTCCACTACAAGAATTTCATGACGCTCGACATGCTCGACAAGGCCTCGGCGATGGCCGAGCGCTACAATGGCGAGTGGCTGTCGTCAGGCATGGTCAAGGTGTTCTACGACGGCGTGCTCGATTCCTGGACGGCCGTCATGATCGAGCCCTATGCCGACCGTCCCGACTGGGTGGGTGAACCACTGTTCACGCCCCAGCAATTCATCGATCTCGCCGTCGCCGTCGACAGGCGCGGCCTGCAGATCGCCGTGCATTCGATCGGCGACGGCGCGGTGCGCGCCGTGCTCGACGGCTACGAGGCGGCGCAAAAGGCCAATGGCAAGCGCGACAGCCGGCATCGTGTCGAACATATAGAGGTCATCGCTGCATCTGATGTGCCGCGTTTCGCCGAACTCGGCGTCATCGCCTCCATGCAGCCGCCGCATCCGCCCGGCGCCATGGATTTTCCGCTGGAGCCGACCGTCTCGCGCATCGGGCCGGCGCGCTGGCCGCTGAGCTATGCCTGGCGCACCCTGAAGAATGCCGGCGCGCATGTCGTGTTCGCGTCGGACTGGCCGGTGTCGCCGATCGATCCGATCCTGGGCATCCAGGCGGCAGTAATGCGCAAACCATGGGCATCAAGCGATCCGGACCAGAGCTTCTCGCTGCGTGAATCGCTTGCCGCCTACACGGTCGAGGGCGCCTATGCCGAATTCGCCGAGCACCGCAAGGGCACGCTGAAGCCAGGCTATATGGCCGATCTGGTGGTTTTGTCGGCCGACATCGAAAAAACGGCACCGGCCGACCTGCACAAGGTGCGCCCGGTAACGACGATCTGCGGCGGCAAAGTCACCTACCAGGCCTGACATGGCATGCGGCCTGCCTGCTGAAATGGCGGACTGAAATGACCGACTGAACTGTGATTCAATGCCGGACTTGCCAACCCACCGGCCGTGTGGTCACATCCAATAGGGGAAAAGCTCCGCCAGCAAGAGCGGGGTCAACAGTGAGGCGTAATCGTGCCGGACAAACCGGATCGGAATGCGATTGAAGTAGTAAACGTCAGCAAAATTTTCGGATCGGGTGAGGGGCAGGTCGCTGCCCTCGACACAGTCTCGGTATCCATCCGCGAGAACGAATTCTTCACACTGCTGGGACCATCCGGCTGCGGCAAGACCACCTTGCTGCGGCTGATCGCCGGCTTCGACTTTCCAACCGCCGGCGAAATCCTGCTTTACGGCCAGGACATCGCGCCATTGCCGCCCTTCAAGCGGCCGGTCAACACCGTCTTCCAGTCCTATGCGCTGTTCCCGCACATGACGGTGGCAGACAATATCGGCTTCGGCCTGGAGATGCTGGGCAAGCCCAAGGCGCAGATCAAGGCGCGCGTTGCCGAGATGCTGAAGCTGGTCAAGATGGAGGCGCTGGCGGGCCGGCGCACCGGCCAGATTTCCGGCGGCCAGCAGCAGCGCGTGGCGCTGGCCCGGGCGCTCGCGCCGCAACCGAAGGTGCTGCTGCTCGACGAACCGCTCTCCGCCCTCGACTACAAGCTGCGCAAGGAGATGCAAATCGAGTTGAAGCGGCTGCAGCACGAGACCGGCATAACCTTCATCTTCGTCACCCATGACCAGGAAGAAGCGCTGACGATGTCGGACCGCATCGCCGTGATGTCGTCGGGCAAGATCCTGCAGGTCGGCTCGCCCTGGGATATCTACGACAAGCCTGCCGAACGCTTCGTCGCCGACTTCATCGGCGAGACCAACTTTCTCACCGCGGCCATATCGGGCACCGGCAACGGCAAGGCGCGCGCGACGCTCAAATCCGGCACCACCATCGAGGCGACCGTCGCCGAAGGTTTCCAGCCGAAGGACAACGCCACCGTGGTGGTGAGGCCGGAGCATGCCAAGCTGACCAAGAGCAAGGGCGACCTGGCGGGCACGGTCGACAACATCGTCTATTTCGGCACCGACACGCATATCCATGTCCAGCTCGACAGCGGCGAAGCCTTCACCGTGCGCCAGCAGAACACGCGCAGCGCCGGCTGCGGTTTCGAGCGCGGCGACAAGGTCGGCATCCTGATCGGCAACGACGCCGCGCAAGTGCTGAGGGACTGATGGCCACCGCCGAAGAAGTCGCCAAGGCAGCGGAGCGGCGCGACGTCCGCGCCCGCTGGTTGCTGTCAGCGCCGGCGCTGCTGGTCATTCTGCTCGCCGCGACCGGCCCGTTGCTAATCGTGCTCGTCTATTCGTTCCTGACGCCCGGCGCCTATGGCGACGTGAAGTGGCAATTTTCGCCGGAAGCCTGGGTGTCGGTGTTCATGGAACGCGACATTTTCGACGACACGCTGTCGCTCGCGGCCGCCCACGTCACCATCTTCCTGCGCTCGATCAAGCTCGCGGTGGTGACGACGCTGGCGACTTTGGCGCTCGGCTTCCCGACCGCCTATTTCATGGCGACGCGCAGTGAAAAGACCAGGGATCTCTGGCTATTCCTGATCACCATTCCGTTCTGGACCAACCTCCTTATCCGCACTTTTGCTGTTCTGCAGATCATCCGCAACGAAGGCATCGTCAATACCATCCTTCTGAAGCTCGGCATCGTCTCGGCGCCGGTGCAGATCCTCTACACCGACACGGCGATCCTGATCGGCATGGCCTATGTCTACCTGCCGCTGATGGTGCTGCCGATCTATGCAAGCATGGAAAAACTCGATTTCCGGCTGGTCGAGGCTGGCTACGATCTCTACGCGACGCGCTTCAAGGTGCTGCGCAAGATCATTTTCCCGCTGGTCAAACCCGGGGTCATCGCCGGCTCCATCCTGGTCTTCATTCCGGCCCTTGGCGCCTATGTGACGCCGAGCGTGCTTGGCGGCGGCAAGAACATGATGCTGTCCAACCTGATCGAATTGCAGTTCGGACAGGGCCGCAACTGGCCGCTTGGCTCGGCGCTGTCGATCACGGTCATGATCATCGTCATGGTGGCGCTGCTGGCCTATGTGCGCAACGCCGGCAAGTCGGGGGTGCGTCATGGCTAGCAATTTCTCCATCAAGCACCAGCCTGGCTTCACCGCCATCGCGGCAACCTGTTTCGTCGTGCTCTATTTGCCGATCATCGTGCTGGTCATCTACGCCTTCAACGCGGCGAGCTCGACCTCGGAATGGGGCGGGTTTTCGCTCAAATGGTTCCAGTCGGCCTGGCAGAACACGCAGGTCATCGATGCGACGATGCGTTCCTTCCAGATCGGCGCCATAGCGGCGGCCCTTGCCACCATCTTCGCCACCATGGCCGCGCTCGCCACCACGCGCACACCGCCCTATCCCGGGCTGACCTTCAAATACGCGGCCATCAACCAGCCGCTGATGGTGCCCGAAATCGTCACCGGCGTGGCGCTGCTGATCTTCTTCTCGCGCATCAAGATCTTCACCGGCTATTCCGGCCTTGGCTACCTGATCGCCGCGCATACGGCGTTCTGCATCCCGTTTGCCTACCTGCCGATCCGGGCGCGGCTGGAGAATATGGACCTGACGCTGGAACGCGCCGCCGCCGACCTCTATGCGACGCCGTGGAAGACCTTCCGCCGCATCACGCTGCCGCTTTTGTGGCCCGGCATCCTCGCCGGCCTGATGCTGGCTTTCGTCATCTCGCTCGATGACGTCGTCATCACCGAATTCGTCAAGTCGGGCGGCCAGGACACGCTGCCCACCTACATGCTCGGCCAGATCCGCCGCGGCATCACACCCGAGATCAACGCGATATCGACCGCCTTCCTGCTGCTTTCGGTCGCGATCGTCACGTTGTTTTTCTTTGTCAGCAGGAAACGAGACTGAAACCGATAATGGGAGTTAAAACGATGAACTGGAAGACAACGGCGTCCGCCATGGGGTTGGCGTTGCTCGCTTCGACGGGCCTTGCCCGCGCCGACGGCGTGCTCAACATCTACAATTGGGGCAATTACACCAGCCCCGACGTGATCAAGAAGTTCGAAGCCAAATACAACGTCAAGGTGACCATCACCGACTACGATTCCAACGATACCGCGCTTGCCAAGGTGCGCCAGGGCGGCACCGGTTTCGACATTGCCGTGCCTTCGCAGACCTATGTACCGATCTGGATCAAGGAAGGCCTCGTTCAGGAAACCGATCCGGGCAAGATGGAGAACTTCAAAAACGTGGCGCCGGAATGGGCCAATCCTGAGTTCGATCCGGGCCGCAAATACACGGTTCCGTGGGCCTGGGGCACGATCGGCGTCGTCGTCAACACCGACGCCTACAAGGGCCCGGCCAACACGTGGGGCATCATCTTCAACACGCCTGACGAGTTGAAGGGTAAGGTCAATGTCGTACCGGAGATGGGCGACGTGATGTTCGCCGCGATCAAATATGTCGGCGGCCAGCAATGCACCAACGACAAGACGGTGCTGAAGAAAGTACGTGACCTGCTGGTGGCGGCCAAGCCGAACTGGATCGCCATGGAATACAACACCATTGAGAAGATGGGCGCCGGCGACTTCAAGGCAACCAGCGACTGGAATGGCTCGGCTTTGCGTCAGCGCCTCGCCAACCCGGCCATCCACTTCAACTACCCGAAGGAAGGCTATGGCCTGTGGAGCGACAACGTCGTCGTCCTGAAAGAGGCCAAGAATGTCGAGAACGCCAAGCTGTTCCAGAACTTCATCATGGATCCGGAAAACGCGGCCGGCCTCTCGGCCTTCCATCGTTACGCCAATGCCATCGCCGGTTCGGACAAATACATGCCGGCCGACATGAAGGACGCGCCGGAAGTCGTCATTCCGGCCGACGCCAAGCCGCTTGGCGAACTGCAGCAGATGTGCGCGCCAGAGACGCAGGAACTCTACACCAAGATCTGGACCGAACTGCAGAAGTAATCGCCGCATGACGGACCCGGCGGCACATGCCGCCGGGTCTTTTCCGTTTCCGGGAATGGCTTTCATGGACTCCTATCGCAACAGCGATCCGCGGCCGCCGATCATGCAGGGCTCGCCGCCCGCCATGGTGCCACCAAGGCTCGACTGGGACAGGCCGCCCTGGAACCGCTGGGCTTTCCAGCACATCAGGGAAATTCTGCCGACCGTCGAAGTCTGGCGCGGCAATGGCCACCGTCACCGCCTCGAACGCGCCGAGGTCGATCTCGACGGGCTGCCGGTCGAGGACAGCGATGGCAAGGCCTCGACGCTCGCGGGCCTGCTCGACGAGACCTACACGGATGGTTTCCTGGTGCTCAAGGACCGCAAGATAGCCTATGAGCGTTACCTCAACGGCATGGACGAGCGCACGCTGCATCTGTCGCAGTCCATGGCCAAATCGGTCACCGGCTCGGTGTTCGGCATACTGGCCGGGCGCGGGCTGGTCGATCCGACAAAACCGCTTGCCGACTACCTGCCGGCGCTGAAGGCAACCGGGTGGGCCGGCGCCAGCGTCCAGCACGTGCTCGACATGACGAGCGGAGTGCGCTTTTCCGAGGAATATACCGATCGCTATTCCGATATCGGCCAGGTCGATGTCGCCACCGGCTGGAAGCCGGTGCCGCCGGGCAGCGACCCGGACTTTCGCTGGCCCGCGCACATGTTCGAGCTGATCCTGGGCTTGACGGAGACGGTTCGGCCACATGGGGCGGCATTCGAGTACCGCTCGGTCGAAACCGATGTGCTCGCGTTCATCATGGAGGGGGTGACAGGCAAGCGGCTGGCACAGCTGGTTTCGGAAGAACTCTGGCAAAAGCTCGGCGCCGATGAAAGCGCCTGCTTCACCGTCGACAGCGCGGGCTACGCACTGGCCGATGGCGGCTTCAACGCGACGCTGCGCGATTATGCCCGCTTCGGCCAGCTGATCCTCGACAATGGCGGTGGCATCGTGCCTGCCGATTGGATCGAGGCGACGCGCAGCGGCAGCCACGGGCCGGGCTTTAGTCCGAACCTGCCAGAGGGCAGCTATCGCAACCAGTTCTGGATCGAGAATCCACATTCGCGGGCGCTGATGTGCCGGGGCGTGTTCGGGCAGATGATCCACATCGACTGGAATACGCGGATGGTCGTGGTCAAGCTTTCGAGCTGGCCGGATTTCAGCAACGTCGCCTATTCCATGGCGACGCTGAAGGCCGTGCATGCCATCGCCGCCGCGCTGAGCTGAACCCCCACAAGACACGACCTGGAAGGAAATGCCATGACCGGCAAGACCGCGTTCGAGACCCGTTACGGCTTCCGCCGCAACCAGGTGCTGCTCGCCAACTGGCGGGAAAATCCGTTCAACCGATGGTCATTCCAGAACGTCGGCGAGCTGGTGCCGAGCGCGCGTGTCGCCGCCCTGCCGGTCAACGAGGCGCCGGCCGAGGATTTCGGCGGATTGCTCGACGAAAAGATCGCGGTGGCGAGCACGCCGGAAACCGTCGCGGCTTTTCTCAGCCGCTCGCACACGGATGCGCTGACCGTCATGAGAGGCGGCAGGATCGTCGGCGACTGGTTTGCGCCGCATATGGATTTCGGCGCCCGCCACATCATCTTTTCGATCAGCAAGTCGGTGACCGCGATCATGGCCGGCATATTGGAAGGCGAGGGCGTGTTCGATCCGGAAGCCCCGGTGACGGCCTACATACCGGAAGCCGGCGATTCGGCCTATGGCGAGGCTACCGTGCGGCATGTGCTCGATATGAGTGTCAGCCTCGATTTCGAGGAGGCCTACCTCGATCCCGAAAGCGCCTTTGCTCGTTACCGTCGCGCCACCTTGTGGAACCCGGGCGGCGGCACGGAAAGCCTGCGTGAATTCCTCCTGACACTGCAGCGGCTCGCCGAGCCGCATGGCCAGACCTTCCGCTACCGGTCCCCCAATTCCGACCTGCTTGGCCTGCTGCTCGAACGGGCGTCCGGCCAGCGCTTCGCCGACCTGATGCGCGAGAAACTGTGGCTGCCGCTGGGTGCTGCCGGCGAAGCTTCGGTGGCGGTCGACATGGAGGGCACGGCGCGCACTGCCGGCGGCATCTCGGTGACGCCGCGCGATCTGGCGCGCGTCGGCGAGATGATGCGGCAAGGGGGCACTGCGAATGGCCGCCGCATCGTGCCCGAGGCCTGGGTGCGCGACACCACGGTAACCGGCGGCAGTTCTGAAGCCTGGCAGCGTGGCGCCATGCTGCCGCTGTTTCCCAAGGGCCGCTACCGCAACAAATGGTACCAGACAGGACATGAGAACGGGGCCTATTGCGGCATCGGGATCCATGGCCAGTGGCTCTATGTCGACCCCCGGACGGAAGTGGTGATCGCCAAGATGTCATCGCAGCCCGAGCCGGTCGACGATCCGCTCGATCTCGAGATCGTCGCATTCTTCGAAGCGCTGAGCCGGATGGTCTGAGCGGCCGCAACATTAGGGCGCGCTTTCCTGTGGACCTCTGTCGCCGGTGAAACCGCGAAGGTTGGCGGGCAGGATAACTGCGCCTATGGTCGCCGCTCTTTTCGAGAAGAGCAGGAACGGCATGGCATCCGACATCAAGCGCATCGCAGCCATTATCGCGACCGAGATCACAGCGCGGCCCGAACAGGCCGCCGCTGCCATCGGGCTGCTCGACGAAGGCGCGACCGTGCCGTTCGTGGCGCGCTACCGCAAGGAGGTGACGGGCGGGCTCGACGACACGCAATTGCGCCTGCTGTCGGAGCGTCTTGCCTATCTGCGTGAGCTCGACGCGCGGCGTGACACCATCCTTGGCTCGATCCGGGAGCAAGGCAAGCTGACCGACGAGCTTGAATCCAAGCTCGCCTCCGCCGTCACCAAGGCCGAGCTCGAAGACATCTACCTGCCCTACAAGCCCAAGCGCCGCACCAGGGCGGAGATCGCCCGGGAGCGTGGGCTGGGGCCGCTGGCGGAAGCCATCCTGGCCGACCGCTCGCTGGTGCCGGCGGAACTCGCACTGGCCTATCTGACCGAGGACGTGGCCGACGCCAAGGCGGCACTTGAGGGTGCGCGCGACATAGTGTCGGAGCAGTTCGCCGAGAATGCCGACCTGGTCGGCAAGCTGCGAAGCTACATGAAGGAACGCGCCTTCATGCGCGCCAGGGTGGTCGACGGCAAGCAGGAGGCGGGTGCGAAATTCTCCGATTATTTCGACCATGTCGAGCGCTGGGCCACCGTGCCGAGCCACCGCGCGCTGGCGATGCTGCGCGGCCGCAACGAGGAGGTGCTGTCGCTCGACATCGAGGTCGATGCCGACGACTCTTCGCCGGTGAAGCCGGTAGAGCGGATGATCGCCAATGCCTACGCCATCGGCGGCAGCCTGCCGGGCGATCGCTGGCTGATGGAGGTCGCAGGCTGGACCTGGCGCATAAAACTATCCCTGCACCTGACGCTCGATCTGATGCGCGACCTGCGCGAACGGGCCGAGGAAGAGGCGATCCACGTCTTCGCCCGCAATTTGAAGGATCTGCTGCTCGCCGCCCCCGCCGGATCGCGGCCGACGATGGGGCTCGACCCTGGCATCCGCACCGGCGTCAAGGTCGCGGTGGTCGACGGCACCGGCAAGCTGGTGGCGACGACAACGGTCTATCCGTTCCCGCCCAGGAACGATGTGCGTGGCACGCAGGCGGAGCTCGCCAAGCTCGTTCGCCTGCACAAGGTCGAGCTGATCTCGATCGGCAATGGCACCGGCAGCCGCGAAACCGAGAAGCTGGTGGCCGACATGCTGTCCGACATGCCTTCCGACGGCGGGCCGAAGCCGCTCAAGGTGATCGTCAGCGAGGCCGGCGCTTCGGTCTATTCGGCTTCGGCGACGGCGGCGGCGGAATTCCCCGGTCTCGACGTGTCATTGCGCGGTGCGGTGTCGATCGCGCGCCGCTTGCAGGATCCGCTGGCCGAACTGGTCAAGATCGAGCCGAAATCGATCGGCGTCGGCCAGTATCAGCACGATGTCGACCAGTACCGGCTTGGCCGCTCGCTGGAGGCGGTGGTCGAGGACGCCGTCAACGCGGTTGGCGTCGATCTCAACACGGCTTCGGCGCCGCTTCTGGCGCGGGTTTCAGGGCTCGGGGCGTCGCTCGCAGACGCCATCGTCGCGCATCGCGATGCCACCGGCCCGTTCGCCAGCCGCAAGGATTTGCTCAAGGTCTCCCGCCTCGGGCCGCGTGCGTTCGAGCAATGCGCCGGCTTCCTGCGCATCCCGAACGGCTCCGAGCCGCTCGACGCCTCGGCCGTGCATCCGGAAGCCTACGGCGTGGCCAAAAAGATCGTCGCCGCCTGCGGGCGCGATGTGCGTTCGCTGATGGGCGACAGTGCGGCGCTGAAGGCGCTCGATCCGCGCGTTTTCGTGGACGAGCGGTTCGGCCTGCCGACGGTGCGCGACATTTTGGCTGAGCTGGAAAAGCCCGGCCGCGATCCGCGCCCCGGCTTCAAGACGGCAACCTTCGCCGATGGCATCGACGACATCAAGGATCTGAAGCCCGGCATGCTGCTGGAAGGCACCGTCACCAATGTCGCCGCCTTCGGCGCCTTCGTCGACATCGGCGTCCACCAGGACGGGCTGGTGCACGTTTCGCAACTGGCCGACCGTTTCATCAAGGACGCGCATGAGGTGGTCAAGGCCGGCGACGTGGTCAAGGTGCGGGTCGTCGATGTCGACATCAAGCGCAAGCGGATCGCGCTTTCCATGCGCAGGGATGGTGGCGAGGGCGGCGCATCGCGCGGCCCGCGAGACAATGGCGGCGGCAGGCCGGCGCCACGCTCGCCCGCGCCGCAGCGCCAGCCGGAGCGGCCGCCACAGCAAGGTGCGTTCGGCGCGGCGTTGGCGGATGCGTTGAAGCGGAAGTAGCTACCACGCCAGAACAGCCGGGTCCTTTTCAACCTGGCTCGTCAGCCAATCTCGAAAACTCGCGACCGGCGGATGGCCGCGCTTGTCGTGCGGGACGACTAGATAATAGGCGCTGCGGCTGTGCATAGGCTGGCCGGGCGCGGGCACCAGCTGGCCGCGCTGCAACTCGCCTGAGATGAGGATTTGCGGCAGCAGAGCCACGCCCAGACCCGCCATACAGGCCTGGGCGGCGGTGCCGAACTGTTCGAACTGCATACCCGGTCCGGTCGGCGCGCTCAGGCCCTGATGCTCAAACCATTCTGTCCAGGCGCCAGGCCGCGTCGCCATGTGCAGCAGCGGCAGACGGCCGATGTCGGCCGGCGTGGCGATGGAGCGCTCGGCGAGAAATTCGGGCGACACCACCGGGGCCACCACCTCCCGCACCAGCAGCGTCGAGTCTGCCTCGGGCCAGTCCGGCAGGCCATAATGGATGGCGGCATCCAGCCGCTCTCTGGCGAAGTCGAAGCGGCCGACGCGGGTGACGAAGTTGATGGTGATGTCGGGATTGTTGTCGACGAAGTCTGGGATCATCGGCATCAGCCAGCGCGTGCCGAAGGTCGGCAGGATTGCGAGGTTCAGGATGCCGCTATGCCGATTACTCATCAATCCAAGGGCTGCGTCGCGCAATTGGCCAAGTGCCGAACGGACCACTTCGGCGTAGGTTTCGCCCGCCGCCGACAGCCGGACATTGCGGCTGTCGCGCTCGAACAGCCGGCGGCCAAACTGGCCCTCGATCAGCCTGATCTGCCGACTGACGGCGCCCTGGGTTAAATCCAGCTCCTGGGCTGCAGCGGTGAAACTGCCAAGCCGGGCCACCGCTTCGAAGGCGGCAAGCGCGTTGATGTTAGGCAAAAGACGACGTTGGACGCTCATGATCTATTCCTAACGCTCATTGATCGGTGAAGCAATTTCGTTTGATTTTTTCAGGCCGTGGGCCGATAAGCCGGGCTTCACCCGTTTTTAAGGATCGAGACGCCATGGCCGCCGACAAGAATGCATTCGCCTGGGAAGACCCGTTCCTGATCGAGGACCAACTTTCGGAAGACGAGCGCATGGTGCGGGACGGGGCGGCGGCCTTCGCCGCCGACAAGCTCGCGCCGCGCATCGAGGAGGCCTATCTCAACGAAACCTTCGACACGGCGATTTTTCGCGAGATGGGCGAGGCCGGCCTGCTCGGCATCAACATTCCGGAAGAATTCGGCGGCCTCGGCGCCAACTATGTCACCTACGGCCTGGTCGCCCGCGAAGTGGAGCGCGTCGATTCCGGCTATCGTTCGATGATGTCGGTGCAGTCGTCGCTGGTGATGTATCCCATTTATGCCTATGGCTCGGACGAACAGCGCAGGAAGTATCTACCCAAGCTCGCCAGCGGCGAGTGGATAGGCTGTTTCGGCCTGACCGAACCGGATGCCGGCTCCGACCCCGGCGGCATGAAGACGCGCGCCGAGAAGACCGCCAATGGTTACAAGCTTACCGGCTCCAAGATGTGGATCTCCAATGCGCCCGTCGCCGACGTGTTCGTCGTCTGGGCGAAGCTGAAGGGCGAGAACGGCAAGGATGAGATCCGTGGCTTCGTCCTGGAAAAGGGCATGAAGGGGCTTTCGGCGCCGAAGATCGGCGGCAAGCTGTCGCTGCGGGCGTCGATCACCGGCGAGGTGGTTATGGAAGGCGTCGAGGTCGGCGAGGATGCTCTGCTGCCCAACGTGTCGGGGCTGAAGGGGCCGTTCGGCTGCCTCAACCGGGCTCGCTACGGCATTTCCTGGGGCTCGATGGGCGCGGCCGAAGATTGCTGGCATCGCGCGCGCCAGTATGGCCTCGACCGCAAGCAGTTCGGCAAGCCGCTGGCCAGCACGCAGCTCTACCAGAAGAAGCTCGCCGACATGCAGACCGAGATCGCGCTCGGGCTGCAGGCCTCGTTGCGCGTCGGGCGGCTGCTCGACGAAGGCAAGATGGCGCCGGAGATGATCTCGATCGTCAAGCGCAACAATTGCGGCAAGGCGCTCGACATCGCCCGCCAGGCGCGCGACATGCATGGCGGCAACGGCATCCAGATCGGCTATCACGTGATGCGCCATGCGCAGAATCTGGAGACGGTCAACACCTATGAGGGCACGCATGACGTGCACGCGCTGATCCTGGGGCGGGCGCAGACGGGGATCCAAGCGTTTTTCTGAGGTTCGGTAGCCGTTTAAGTTAGGTGCAGCGCAACATCCGCTTGGAGAATGACGGCCAGATGTGTCAGGGTTCGGCCAGCTAAACGCCGATCTTCCGGGGCTCCATGGCAATTCTGGCCGCCGTCTATCACCTGACCCATTACAAATACGACCGGCCGGTGGTTCTTGGTCCCCAGGTGATCAGGCTCCAGCCGGCGCCACATTCGCGCACCAAAGTGCTCAGCCATTCGTTGAAGGTCGATCCGGCGAACCACTTCGTCAATCTCCAGCAGGACCCCTACGGCAATTTCCTCGCCCGTTTCGTCTTTCCCGACCCGGTGAGCGAACTCAAGATCGAGGTCGACCTCGTCGCCGACATGACGGTCTACAACCCGTTCGATTTCTTCGTCGAGGAGACGGCGGAAAATTTCCCGTTCGAGTATCCGGAAGAGACACGCAACGACCTCGCCATCTATCGCACACCGGAACCGGCAGGCCCGCTGCTGTCGGCGTTCCTGAAAACCATCGATACCAGCCCGAAAAACACGGTCAATTTTCTCGTCGACCTCAATGCCCGGCTGCAGCGCGAAATCGCCTATATCGTGCGCATGGAGACCGGCGTGTTCTCGCCGGAGGAAACGCTGGCGGCCGCCAAAGGGTCGTGCCGCGATTCGAGCTGGCTGCTGGTGCAGATCCTGCGCAATCTAGGCATCGCCGCGCGCTTTGTCTCGGGCTATCTGATCCAGCTCAAGCCCGACCTCGTCGCGCTCGATGGGCCGGCCGGTACATCCGTGGATTTCACTGACCTGCACGCCTGGTGCGAGGTCTATCTTCCCGGCGCTGGCTGGATCGGTTTCGACCCGACTTCGGGCCTGCTTACCGGCGAGAGCCATGTACCGCTTGCCGCCACCCCGCATTTTCGCAATGCAGCGCCCATTTCCGGCATGGCGAGCTTTGCCAATGTCGAGTTCGGCTTCGACATGCGGGTCGACCGCATCGCGGAGCATCCGCGCATCACCAAGCCGTTCTCGGATGAAAGCTGGCATGCGCTTGATGCGCTCGGCAACAAGGTCGATGCGGCGCTGGCGGACGGGGATGTACGGCTGACCATGGGCGGCGAGCCGACCTTCGTGTCGATCGACGATTTCGAGTCCGCCGAGTGGAACACCGCCGCCGTCGGCCCGACAAAACGCGAAAAGGCCGATGCGCTGATCCGGAGGCTGCGCGAGCGCTTCGCGCCTGGCGGCTTCCTCCATTATGGCCAAGGCAAATGGTACCCCGGCGAAAGCTTACCGCGCTGGACCTTTTCGCTCTACTGGCGCACCGACGGCCAGCCGGTGTGGAGCGACCCGTCGCTGATCGCGCGGGAGAAAAGCGAAGCCGATATCGGTCCGAAGCAGGCCGAGAGCCTGCTGACCGCGATCGCCGGCGAGCTCGGCATCGAAACGTCCATGGTCAGCGAAGCCTATGAGGATCCGGCCGAGTGGCTGCTCAAGGAAGGCAAGCTGCCGGAGAATGTCGATCCGTCCAATTCGAAGCTGGAGGATCCCGAAGAGCGCAGCCGCATGGCGACGGTGTTCGAACGCGGGCTAACCAAGCCGTCGGGCTATGTGCTGCCGGTGCAGCGCTGGAACAGCCAGGCGTCGGGCCAGCGCTGGCGCTCGGAAAAATGGACGACGCGGCGCGGGCGGCTGTTCCTGGTGCCGGGCGATTCACCGGTCGGCTACCGCCTGCCGCTCGGCACGCTGCCTCACGTGCCGCCGGAGCAGTTTCCCTATATCGTTCCGGTCGATCCGTCGCAGCCGCGCGGTGCGCTGCCCGTGCGGGAGGCGATCTTGCCCATGGCGGCTCCGGCCGATCCTCAGGGCGCCGATGAAATAGCACGCCGCCAGCAGGCGGCATCGTTCACGGCCGCGACCGCCCAGCAGGACCGGGTCGAGCAGGAGATCACCGAGATCGGCGGCGCGGTGCGTACCGCGCTTTCGGTCGAGCCGCGCGAGGGACGGCTCTGCGTGTTCATGCCGCCGGTCGAGGCGCTGGAGGATTATCTTGAGCTGGTGGCAGCAGCCGAGAACGCGGCCAAGGCGATCAGGTTGCCAGTGCATATCGAGGGCTACGGCCCGCCGCATGATCCGCGCCTCAACGTCATCCGCGTCGCGCCGGACCCTGGCGTCATCGAGGTCAACATCCACCCGGCTGCCAACTGGCAGGACTGCGTGGCGACGACCACGGCGATCTACGAGGAGGCGCGGCAAACGCGGCTTGGCGCGGATAAATTCATGATCGACGGCCGCCACACCGGCACCGGCGGCGGCAACCATGTTGTGGTCGGCGGCGCGACCCCCAATGACAGCCCGTTTCTGCGCCGCCCCGATCTTTTGAAGAGCCTGGTGCTGAAATGGCAGCGGCATCCCTCGCTGTCTTATCTCTTCTCCGGCCTGTTCATCGGCCCGACCAGCCAGGCGCCGCGCTTCGACGAGGCGCGCCACGATTCGCTCTACGAGCTGGAAATCGCCATGGCGCAGATGCCGCATCCGCACCACGGCAACGCGCCTTTGCCATGGCTGGTCGACCGGCTGTTCCGCAACCTTTTGACCGACGTCACCGGGAATACGCACCGCTCGGAAATCTGCATCGACAAGCTGTTTTCGCCTGACGGACCGACGGGACGGCTGGGGCTGGTGGAATTCCGCGGCTTCGAGATGCCGCCCAATGCGCGCATGAGCTTGGCGCAGCAACTGCTGGTCAGGGCGATCATCGCTCGCGCCTGGAAGAACCCGCTCTACGGCCGTTTCGTGCGCTGGGGCACGTCGCTGCACGACCGCTTCATGCTGCCGCATCATGTCTGGGCAGATTTTCTCGACGTTCTCGACGACCTCAAGCTCAACGGTTTCACGTTCCGCCCCGAATGGTTCGACGCGCAGGTCGAGTTCCGCTTTCCCTTCTGCGGCGAGGTCCAATATGCGGGCGTCAAGCTGGAACTGCGGCAGGCCCTGGAGCCGTGGCATGTCATGGGCGAGCAGGGGGCCATCGGCGGCACCGTGCGCTTCGTCGATTCCTCGGTCGAAAGGTTGCAGGTCAAGACCGAAGGTCTCAATCCGGAGCGCCATGCCGTCGTCTGCAACGGCCGCATCGTGCCGATGAAGGTTACCGACAACAGGGAAGTCGCGGTGGCGGGCGTGCGCTTCAAGGCGTGGCAGCCCGCTTCGGGCCTGCATCCGGCACTGCCGGTCAATACGCCGCTGGTGTTCGATATCTACGACCGTTGGTCGGGTCGGGCGGTTGGCGGCTGCGTCTATCATGTCGCGCATCCGGGCGGGCGCAGCTACGACACTTTTCCGGTCAACGGCAACGAGGCGGAAGCGCGCCGGCTCGCCCGCTTCGAAGCGCGCGGCCACACGCCGTCGGCCTATGTGTTGCGCGAGGAACAACCCACGGAAGATTTCCCCATGACGCTTGACCTTCGGCGTCCACCAAGATTCTGATCTGACATGGCAAAGGGGAATCACAAGCGGGTACGCGGCAAGGCGCAGATCCATTGCCTGCTGGAGCACTACCAGCCGATCGACGGCGTCGTCGACGAGATGGTCGACGCTTCGGGCAATCCCCGTCCGGCCTGGAAGCATTTCATCGAGGCGCTCGACGATCTCGGCGCCGAAGAACTCGCCCAGCGTTTTGCCCGTGCCGACCAGTATCTGCGCGACGCCGGCGTCTATTATCGCGTCTACGACAAGGCCGGCGCCAACGAGCGCGAATGGCCGCTGGCGCATGTCCCGGTGCTCATCGAGGACGCCGAGTGGGCAGCGATCAGCGCCGGCCTGGTGCAGCGCGCCGAGCTGTTCGAGGAGATCATCGCCGATATATACGGGCCGAACCGGCTGGTCGAAAAGGGCATCCTGCCGGCCGGTCTGATCGCGGCAAGCCCCGAATATTTGCGGCCGGTGGTCGGCACCAGGCCGGCCGACGGCCATTTCCTGCATTTCTGCGCCTTCGAACTCGGCCGCGGGCCGGACGGCCGCTGGTGGGTGTTGGGCGACCGTACTCAGGCACCATCCGGCGCCGGTTTCGCTCTGGAGAACCGCGTCGCCACGACCCGCGCGCTGTCGGACATCTATGGCGAGATGCATGTGCATCGCCTCGCCGGCTTCTTCCGGCGCTTTCGCGATGCGCTGATCGGCATGGCCAGGGAAGCCGACGGCCGCGTCGCCATTCTGACGCCTGGACCGCTCAACGAAACCTATTACGAACACGCCTATATCGCCCGCTATCTCGGCATCATGCTGCTCGAAGGCGAGGACCTGACCGTTTCCGGGGGCCGGCTGATGGTGCGCACCGTTTCCGGGCTGATGCCGATCAGCGTGCTGTGGCGACGGCTGGACGCGGCGTTCGCCGATCCGTTGGAACTGCGCTCGGAGTCGCAGATCGGTACGCCGGGCCTGATCGAGGCGATCCGGCAAGGCAGCGTGTCCACCGTCAATGCGCTCGGCTCGGGCCTGATGGAAACGCGCGCGCTACTTGCCTTCCTGCCCAAGATCGCGCGCGAATTGCGGGGCGAAGAACTCAAGCTGCCCACCGTCGCGACATGGTGGTGCGGTCAGGCATCCGACCGAGCGCATGTGCTCGCCAATATCGACCGCATGGTGATTGGGCCGGCGCTGTCGACGAGGCTGGCCTTCGAGGACGACGACCAGACCAAGCTCGGCGCGGCGCTGTCGGCCGGGGAGCGGGCCGACCTGGTGGCGCGCATCGAGCGCGACGGCGACGCTTTCGTCGGCCAGGAAGCGGTGACGCTTTCGACGACGCCCGTCTATGTCGGCGGCTGGCTGGAGCCGCGGCCGGCAAGCCTGCGTGTCTACCTGGCGCGCACGCCCGAGGGCTGGACGGTGATGCCGGGCGGGTTCGCCCGCGTCGGCCTGTCGCTCGATCCGACGGCAATCGCCATGCAGCGCGGCGGCCAGGCGGCCGACGTATGGGTGGTCAGCGACCGGCCGGTGGAGCGCGAGACGCTGCTGCCACAAGAGGGTGACAGCTTCAGCCGCACCAGGCCGGGCAGCCTGCCCAGCCGCGCAGCGGAAAACCTGACCTGGCTGGGCCGCTACATCGAACGCTCGGAAGACACGGTGCGCATCCTGCGCGCCTATCATGTGCGGCTCGCCGAAACCTCCGACCCGGATATGCCGTTGCTGGCCGACATCAGGGATCATCTCGAACCGTTCGGCATCGATGTCGAAACAGCGATCCCATCGGGGCTGATCGGCACGCTGGACAGCGCCGTCTACAGCGCCGGCCAGATCCGCGACCGTTTCTCGCCGGATGGCTGGCTGGCCCTCAAGGACCTGTCGAAGACCATCCATCAGTTCGCGACGACGGTGGCGCCGGGGGATGATGCGACACGGGCCATGACCGTCATCCTGCGCAAGCTCGCCGGTTTTTCCGGCCTGCTGCACGAGAACATGTACCGCTTTGCGGGCTGGCGCTTCCTTGAGATCGGCCGGCGGCTGGAGCGCGGCATACAGATCGCCAGCACGCTCGCCCGGCTGACCAGTGACAAGGCGCCGGACGGCTCGCTCGACATGATGCTGGAGATCGGCGACAGCGTCATGACGCACCGGCGGCAATACCCTGTGCAAGCCGGCCGCCGCACGGTGATCGACCTTCTTGCGCTCGATCCGCTCAATCCGCGTTCCATCCTGTTCCAGCTCGAACGGCTGAAGGCCGAGATCGGACTGCTGCCGGCGATCGGCGGCGAAGGGCACATGTCGCCTGCGGCCAAGGAGATCCTGCAGCTCAACACAGCCATCGCCATCAAGGAGCCAGCGGACATGAGTGTGAAGGCGCTGAACGATCTCGCCGGCGAGATAGGCGGGCTCTACAGCAGCCTCGCCAAGGCCTATTTCGGGTAAGGCGGCGCTCCGGCATGCTCTACGACATCAGGCTTCACCTTCACTACGATTACGCCGCCGTCGCCGGCGGCGGCCGTCACCAGGTGCGCGTACTGCCGCCGACCATCGAGGGCGTGCAGCGCGTCGTCGCTGCGTCGCTGTCCTTCGCGCCGGCGCCCTACGAACGCTCGGATTTTTCCGATTTCTTCGGCAACAACATCACCTCGATCGCCTTCCGCGACGCGCATGACGCACTCGACATCAGGATGAGCGCGCGCGTGGCGGTGTCGCGGCCCGAGCCCGGGCTCGACGTGTCGCCCGACCTTAGCCGGCTGCGTCAGGAGCTCGCCGCCGTGCGCTCGCTGGCACCGGATACACCGCACCATTTCCTGGCCCCCAGCGGTCACGCCGGCATCGATGCGGCGATCACCGCCTATGCGCGCGATAGCGTCGGCGGCTCGGCCGCCGGTACGGCGATGAACCTCTGCAATCGCATCCACCGCGATTTCACCTATGATGGCGAGGCGACAACCGTGCGGACCCTGGCTGGCGACGCATTCCGGCTGAAGCGCGGGGTGTGCCAGGATTTCTCGCATATCATGATCGCCGGCCTGCGCGGGCTTGGCATACCGGCCGGCTATGTCAGCGGCTTCCTGCGCACCATTCCGCCCAAGGGCAAGGCCAGGCTGGAGGGCGCCGACGCCATGCATGCATGGGTCAAGGTGTGGTGCGGGCGCGATGCCGGCTGGCAGGAGTTCGACCCGACCAACGGCATGCGGGCCTCCAACGATCACATCACCGTCGGCTATGGCCGTGACTATTCGGATGTCGCGCCGATCGTCGGCGTTCTCAAGACCACCGGCGGACAGGTCGGAGAGCAAGCCGTCGATGTTATTCCGGTGGTGCTGGAGAAGACCTGACGTCTGGCCTGCTTGCGCAAAGCGCCTTGCAGGGTTCCGCCCCGGCGTGGGTGGCCGCCGACTTTTCGGACAGGAATGGAACCAGTGCTCGGCCCAGAGGCTTATCTACGGGTGTTTCCGTGGGGCCAGCATGCTGCAGAAATCCGGATTGACTATCGACGGCGAGGCCGCACCAAAGAACGGCGCTCAGATCTCTGCCGAGGATGCCGCACTGATCTATGTCAGCGATACCGAGCCCGGTATCCGCCGACTGAAAGCGGGCAAGGGATTTTCCTACAGGGGACCTGACGGAAGGCCGGTCTCGGATGCCACCCGAGCGCGCATCGAGGCGATCGTTATCCCGCCGGCCTGGACGGATGTGTGGATCTCGCCCGAGGCGGACGGCCATATCCAGGCAACCGGCAGGGATCAGCGCGGGCGCAAGCAATATCGCTACCATCCGCGTTGGGCCGAGGAACGCGACAGCGCCAAATATTCGAGCCTTGTCGCTTTCGCCGAAAGCCTGCCGGAGCTTCGGCGTAGGATGGACAGCGACCTGCGCCGCCATGGCCTGCCGCTCGAACGCGTCGTCGCCGCGATCGTCTGGCTGCTCGACAACACCATGATCCGAGTCGGCAACGCCGCTTACGCCCGCGACAACAAGAGCTTCGGCCTGACGACGCTGCGGGACCGCCATGTCGACATCAAGGGATCGAGCCTGCGGTTCGCCTTCAAGGGCAAATCGGGCAAGGAATGGAAATTGAAGCTGGTCGATCGCCGCATCGCGCGAATCGTGCGCGGCGCGCAGGACCTGCCGGGCCAAAAGCTGTTCCAGTATCTCGACGAGGACGGCAACAGACACCCGGTGCGCTCCGAGGACGTCAACCGCTACATCCGCGAGGCCATCGGGGATGCATTCAGCTCGAAACATTTCCGTACATGGGGCGGCACCATTCACGCCGCGTCGCTGTTCGCGCAAACGGTGCTGCCCGACAGCCAGGCACAGCAGAAACGGGCGATGAACAGCGTCATCGACAGGGTCGCCGAGCGGCTGGGCAACACGCGCGCCGTCTGCCGCCAATGCTATATCCATCCGCAAGTCTTCGAAGCATGGCTGCAGGGACGGCTGCTTGCCGAAATGGCGGAAGCCAACAAGCGCAAACGGTCGATAGACGGTCTCGATGACGAGGAAGCGCTCGTGCTGCGATGGCTGAAGACGCACGAAAGCGGACCCGCGGCAACCAGCGGCCGCTGAATCCGCGGCGCCTCGATTTTTTTATCGACGCCGTGTCGGGATCGGTCCTAGTGTTTCGTCCTTTGACACAGAAGAGGACAAACCATGCTCTACGCGATCTTGTGCTATGCTTCCGAAGACGTCGTCTGCTCCTGGAGCAAGGAACAGGACGACAAGGTCATGGCCAACATTCTCGATGTCCAGCAGAAATACGCGGACGCCGGCCGGCTTGGCCCGGTGGCGCGGCTTTTGCCGACGACGGCGGCGACGACGCTGAGGAAGGTCAAGGGCGAATCGATCGTCATCGACGGGCCGTTCGCCGAGACCAAGGAACAGTTCCTCGGCTTCTACACGCTCGAATGCGCCGATCTCGACGAGGCGGTGGAGTTCGCACGCGAACTTTCCGAGGTCAATCCGAGCGGCGGCTCCTACGAAATCCGGCCGGTATCCATCTTCAATCCCACTAGGGTCGCCGTATGACCGAACTTGCCTGGATCAGCTCAGCGATCAGCGCCGCCCGCCCGCAGGCGATGGGTGCGCTGCTGCGCTATTTCCGCGACCTCGATACGGCGGAGGAAGCTTTCCAGGACGCTTGCCTCAGGGCGCTGAAGAACTGGCCGCAGAACGGTCCGCCGCGCGATCCGGCGGCCTGGCTGATCTTCGTCGGACGCAACAGCGGCATCGACGCGGTGCGCAAGCGCGCCAAGCAGGCGCCGATGCCGGAAGAGGACCAGATATCTGATCTCGAGGACGCAGAGAGCGACATCGCCGAGCGGCTCGATGGCGCGCACTACCGCGACGACATATTGCGGCTGCTATTCATCTGCTGCCATCCCGACCTGCCGGCAACGCAGCAGATCGCGGTGGCGCTGCGCATCGTCTCGGGTCTCACGGTCAAGCAGATCGCACGCGCCTTCCTGGTCGGCGAAAGCGCCATGGAGCAGCGCATCACTCGCGCCAAGGCACGTATCGCCGACGCCGGCGTGCCGTTCGAGACGCCGGGCGCGGTGGAGCGCTCGGAGCGGCTCGCCGCGGTCGCGGCCATGGTCTACCTGATCTTCAACGAGGGCTATTCGACCAACAGCGGCGAGGCGCCGGCCCGCGCGCCGCTGTGCGAGGAGGCGATCCGGCTGGCCCGGCTGCTGCTCAGGCTGTTCCAGACCGAGCCGGAGATCATGGGGCTGACGGCGCTGCTGCTGCTCCAGCATGCGCGCGCACCGGCCCGCTTCGATGCGGACGGAGAGATCGTTCTGCTCGAGGATCAGGACCGCAGCCTGTGGAGCCGCAAGATGATCGATGAAGGGCTGGCGCTGGTCGACAAGGCACTGCGCCACCGAAAGCCCGGCCCTTACCAGGTGCAGGCGGCGATTGCCGCGCTGCATGCTCGGGCTGAAAAGGCCGAGGACACGGACTGGGTGGAGATCGACCTGCTTTACGGCCTGCTCGAACAGATGCAGCCGTCGCCCGTCGTCACCCTCAACCGTGCGGTCGCGGTTTCCAAGGTGAGCGGACCGGAGGCCGCGCTCGCCATAATCGAGCCGCTGGAGCAGAGGCTTTCCGGCTATTTCCACTTCTTCGGCCTCAAGGGCGGGCTTTTGATGCAACTCGACCGGGGCGAGGAGGCGCGGGTCGCCTTCGATCGCGCCATCGCGCTTGCCAACACCGCGGCGGAAGCGGCCCATATACGCATGCACATCGACCGGCTGATGAAGGACAGCGCAGCGCGCACCGCAAGCTGACCCTGGTTCAATGGTCTGGCCCGAGCTTGGACCATGCCGGGGTGGCGATTTTTTCCTGAAACCGCTATTGGCACGCCAAGACAGCGCCACCCTGCGCCTGACCGCATAGGGAATGCACGGCGCAATGCTTTGACCACGCCACATGAATGGCGGGATCTGAAAGGGACAGACATGACGATAGCGAAGGAAACCGCCGAGCTGCTGGCGAAACTGGGTGTTGCCAAGGAGGCGCTTGTCGGCGGCGACCTGATCGTGCGCAGCCCGGTCACGGGCGAGCAGATCGCGGCATTGAGCACGATCTCGCCGACCGATGCGGCCAGGACCATCGATGCCGCGCACAAGGCGTTTCAGGCCTGGCGGCTGGTACCGGGCCCGAAGCGCGGCGAGCTGGTGCGGCTGCTCGGCGAGGAATTGCGCGCGCACAAGGCCGAACTTGGCCGGCTGGTGTCGATCGAGGTCGGCAAGATCCCCTCGGAAGGGCTCGGCGAAGTGCAGGAGATGATCGACATCTGCGACTTCGCCGTCGGTCTTTCCAGGCAATTGTACGGACTGACCATCGCCACCGAGCGCCCAGGACACCGCATGATGGAAACCTGGCATCCGCTCGGCGTGGTCGGCGTCATCTCCGCCTTCAACTTCCCAGTCGCGGTGTGGTCGTGGAATGCGGCGCTCGCGCTGGTCTGCGGCGACGCGGTGGTATGGAAGCCTTCCGAAAAAACGCCGCTGACGGCGCTTGCCTGCGAGGCGATCTTCAAGCGCGCCGTCAAGCGCTTCGGCACTGATGCGCCGGAAGGGCTCGCGTCGGTGCTGATCGGCGACCGCGCCGTCGGCGAGATTCTGGTGGATCATCCCAAGGTGCCGCTGGTCTCCGCCACCGGCTCGACCCGCATGGGCCGCGACGTCGGCCCGCGCCTGGCCAAGCGTTTTGCACGCGCGGTGCTGGAGCTCGGCGGCAACAATGCCGGCATCGTCTGCCCGACCGCCGATCTCGACATGGCGTTGCGCGCGATTGCCTTTGGCGCGATGGGCACGGCGGGCCAGCGCTGCACGACCCTGAGGCGCCTGTTCGTGCATGACAGCGTCTACGACGCCTTGGTACCGCGGCTGAAGAAGGCCTATCAGAGCGTCTCTGTCGGCAATCCGCTGGAGACGTCGGCGCTCGTTGGGCCGCTGATCGACAGGGCAGCCTACGAAGCCATGCAGAAGGCGCTGCAGGAAGCGTCCGCCCACGGCGGCAAGGTGACCGGCGGCACGCGGGTCGAGAATGGCCATCCGGACGCCTACTACGTGCATCCGGCGCTAGTCGAAATGCCCAGCCAAGTGTCGCCGGTGACCGAAGAGACGTTCGCGCCGATCCTCTATGTGATGAAGTATTCCGATTTCGACGCCGTGCTTGACGAGCACAATGCGGTGGGAGCGGGGCTGTCGTCGTCGATCTTCACCCGCGACCTGCAGGAGTCCGAGCGCTTTCTCGGCGTCGACGGCTCGGACTGCGGCATCGCCAATGTCAATATCGGCACGTCGGGCGCCGAGATCGGCGGCGCCTTCGGTGGTGAAAAGGAAACCGGCGGCGGCCGCGAGAGCGGCTCCGATGCGTGGAAAGCCTATATGCGCCGCGCCACCAACACGGTGAACTATTCCAAGGCGCTGCCGCTCGCCCAGGGTGTCTCCTTCGACATCGAGTGACATTGCGGGTTCCGGCTCGGGTGACCTTGCGCACCCGGGCCGTTCTGCGGCCTGAGGTTCACTGCTGAGGGCAGTTATGCTGTCATTCTTCGTATGGTGCTGACGTCCCGCCGCCGAGGCGGCTTTTTTGTTTCGAGGATACGCAGCGGCACGGACCGCCTTCATAGCCTGGGCAGCGGCGAGTCTCTCAGAGGTCGGTGGAAAAGCATGCTGCGAAGGCGGCATCCACGATGGCCAGCTTGGCGGCCTGGACGGTCATGTATTCCTGAAAGAAGCGGTGCGAGACCCACATCACGGAATTGCCGCGCTGGCCCAGCCAGCCGATGCTGCCGAGCGCCTCGGCATCGCGTAGTTTTCGGGCGAGGTGGGTGCGCGACAGTTTGAGCCAACTGGCGAATTCCGCCACCGAGACCACGCTGGTCGGAATCCGATCTAGGCCGGCATGGTCGGGGTCGATGCCGGACATGAGCCGATCCATGACGATGCCGCCATTGTTGAGCCAGATGAACAGGGAAAAGGTCTGGTTGGGTTCGCGCACCGGTTTGGACGAAAGCAGGCCGTCGGCCACGAGGGGCTGCAGGGCGGCGAGCATATCGGGCCGCTCCAGGTATTTCGCCAGCCGGTCCGCGCCGTCGAGTCGGTCAAGGGTGCTTAGATGTGCGTGCACCCATCCGGTGAATGTCCGCACCGTGTCCGCTGTCGGCTGCAACGGGTGGGTGCGCCCGTCTCCGCCCGCGACGTATTCGGCGATGCGGTAATTCAGCATCTCCTTGATGAAAGCGTCGGCGGTGTTGCGGCTGGCGACCTTGTGCTGATGCACGAACTCGATGAAGCGCGACACCGTCAACGCGGTGCGACGGTCGCCCGGGTCGCGCCTGAAATGCATGGCAAGGCCGACATGGCCCATCAGCCAGCGCTGCTGCGTGGCGAATATGGAAGCAAGCCGCGGGCTGGCTTCGTAGATGTGGATCAGCGCCAGCGACTGCTCCTGGACGTGGCGGTGCAGATCCGGATGAGCGGCTATGTCCTCGATGTCCAGCATCCGCCTCCTTCTGGTTGGCCAAGCTTACTGCGCTCCAAGAGCGGGTCGCGTCGAAGCGGATTCATGCGACGCGCTTTTGGCTTTTTCCGTGCATGTCGTCCTCCCAAAACCGAGGTTACTTTTGGGCGACATGCATTAAGACATTTTCAGCCTTGCGCTTTTGTGTCCAGATGAGACAGCTCGGACTAAAGTCCAGTTCTGTAGCCAATGATGGCGGCGAGACGTCGGCGGCAACCCACACGGCGGCAAGTACGGCGCGCTTAGCGATCTGGACAACCGCAGCTACGCCCCGGGTGTCGTCCTGCCGCCCGGCTATGATGGGCTGACGCGGGGTCCGCCGGCGCATACGCATCGGGAGGCCGCCGATGGCGGGTTCTGCCGCCTACTCGGCCGCCTGAACGCGATGTGCCTGGATGATGGCGCGGATCTCAGAGCGGCAGGAGCCGCAATTGGTGCCTGCCTTCAGCGCGGCGCCGATGGCTTCCACGTTCGTGCAGCCGGAAGCCACCGCCGCCGTGATCTGGTTGATCCCGACGTTGAAACAGGAGCAGACGGTCGCGCCGGCATCGCGCCGTTCGGCACCGGCGCGGCCGGCGACGATGCGGAAGCGCTCGCGTTGGCTGGCATGGGCCTCTTCGAGCTGCTGCGTTGCCCATCCGCGCGACACGGCGACCGGGCCGGGAGCGACGAACAGGGCGCCCGCGAGCTGTACGCCATCGAAGGCGGCGATGCGATGCTGGCCGGCATCGCGGTCGTGATAGGCGAGTATTTCGGCATCGGTCGAGGCGCCGAACAGGGATTGGGCAAAAGTCGTCCAGTCGATTTTGTCGTCTGCAAAGGCGAGCTCGACCCGCCAGCCATCCCTGCAGCGGGCCACGGCCCAATAGTCGCCGGCGACCGCTTCGGGCCTTTGTCGGGTCACGGCGAAGCCGAACGCCATCGCGGCGAATTTCTCGATGTGCACCGCGACGTGCTTCAGTGCCGGCTGGCCGGAAACCGGGTCGGTGAGCGGCGCGGTGAGCGTGTCGAGCCGGCCCTTGGCGGTGAACTGGTCCGTCCAGTGCATCGGCGCGAAGATGCTGCCCCGGCGCTGGCGGGACGTGATCAGCGCGCGCACGAGCACGGCGCCGCGCGGGCTGGAAACGCGCGCGATGTCGGCATCGCCGATGCCGTATCGCGCGGCGTCGTCGGGATGAATGTCGACGAAGGGTTCGGCCATGTGCTGCGACAGACGCGGGCTTTTGCCGGTGCGTGTCATGGTGTGCCAATGGTCGCGGACACGGCCGGTGTTGAGGATGAGGGGGAATTTCTCGTCCGTGCGGGTTTCCGTGACAGGGCGGACGGCGATGAAGCGCGCCTTGCGGTCGGGCGTGTAGAAATTGCCGTCGGCGAAGAAGCGGGTGTTCGGTGGCCCTGCTTTATCGTTCTCCGGTTGGGGCTCAGCTTGAACGTTCCCCTCCGAGAGATGTCGAGCCCAGGCGCCCCCCTCTGTCCTGCCGGACATCTCCCCCTCTAGGGGGGAGATCGGCAGTTTTGTCGACGGCGCTCGTCCTGAGATATCGGCGATTGGCGAAGGCCGTCGTGGCATCCAATCTCCCCGCTTGAGGGGGAGATGGCCGGCAGGCCAGAGGGGGGTGGCCGGGCTCGGTGCTGGCCATTGGAAAGGCGCCAGCGCGTCGTATTCCTCCCCATCGAGGCCGGCATAAACCCCAATGTCGAAATCGCGCCCACCGTCGTTTTCAAATCCCGACAGCGCGGCATGCTCGCCAAAAACCTCCGCCGGGGACGCATGCGCGAACGCTTCGGCAAAACCCATCCGCCGCGCCACTTCCGTAATGATCCACCAATCCGGCCGGGCCTCGCCAGGTGCCGCCAGGAACGGGCGCTGGCGCGAGATGCGGCGCTCGGAATTGGTAACGGTGCCGTCCTTCTCGCCCCAGGCGGTGGCCGGCAGCCGGACATGGGCATGGCGCACCGTGTCTGTGTCGGCCTGCACGTCCGACACCACCACAAACGGGCAGGCCTTGATCGCTGCTTCGACGGCGTCGGCATCGGGCATCGAATCGACAGGATTGGTGGCGAGGATCCACAGCGCCTTGATCCGCCCGTCGGCGACCGCCCGGAACATGTCGACCGCTTTCAGGCCGGGCTTTTGCGCGATGTCAGGTGCATTCCAGAAGCGCTTCACGCGTTCGCGATGCCCCGAATTTTCAATCTCCATATGCGCGGCCAGCATGTTGGCCATGCCGCCGACCTCGCGTCCGCCCATGGCGTTGGGCTGGCCGGTGACCGAGAACGGCCCGGCGCCGGGCCTGCCGATGCGACCGGTGGCGAGGTGGCAGTTGATGATGGCGTTGACCTTGTCGGTGCCAGACGACGACTGGTTGACGCCTTGGCTATAGACCGTGACGGTCTTGGCGGTCGCGGCGAACAGGCCGTAGAAGCGGGCGAGCTCGTCCTCGCTCAGGCCCGTGGCGGCAGCGATGCCGGCAAGGTCGAGTGCCGAGGCGGCGAAAAGGGCTTGTCCGAAGCCGGTCGTGTGCGCGGTGATGTAGGCGCGGTCGAGCGCATTGTGCTGGCCGAGCCAAGCGAGCAGGCCGGTGAACAGGGCGACGTCGCCATCGGGCGCGATCGCCAGGTGCATGTCGGCGATATCGGATGTCATGGTGCGGCGCGGGTCCACCAGCACGATTTTCATCTCCGAGCGCTTCTCACGCGCGGCAGCTATGCGCTGGTAGAGCACGGGATGGCACCAGGCGAGATTCGAGCCGACCAGCACGATGAGATCGGCAAGCTCCAGATCCTCGTAGGTTCCGGGCACCGTGTCGGAGCCGAAGGCGCGGCGATGGCCGGCGACCGAGGAGGCCATGCAGAGGCGCGAATTGGTGTCGATATTGGCCGAGCCGATGAACCCCTTCATCAATTTGTTGGCGAGATAATAGTCCTCGGTCAGCAACTGGCCGGAGACATATAAGGCGACCGCATTCGGCCCATGTTCGGCAATGGTTTGCGAGAAGGTCGACGCGACAAGATCGAGTGCCTCGTCCCAGGAGGCGCGGCGGCCGTGGATCTCAGGATGGAGCAGCCTGCCGTCAAGACCTATGGTCTCGGCAAGAGCAGAGCCCTTGGAGCAGAGCCGGCCGAGATTCGCGGGATGGTCGGGGTCGCCGCGGACCGACACCTGTCCGTCTGCGGCGACCTTCGCCAGCACGCCGCAGCCTACCCCGCAATAGGGGCAAGTGGTCCTCACCTCGCGTGCTTCGCCAATCTGCATGGGTCAGGCCGCGCGGCTTGCCAGCGCTTCCAGCGCGATGAACAAACGCTCGCCCTCGATCTTCACCGGAATGGTGCGCACCGCGCCCTCGTCGGCGCCGAGCGCCTTGCCGGTCTCCAGCGAGATGACCCAATTGTGCAGGGGGCAGGTGACCGCCGCGCCATGCACGATGCCCTGGCTCAGCGGCCCGCCTCTGTGCGGGCAATGATCGTCGATGGCGAAGACCTGGTCCTCGGCGGTGCGGAAGATAGCGATCTTGCCCTGCGGCGTGGCAACACAGCGCGCGCCCCGGCGGGGGATGTCGGACAGGGAGCCGATCGGTGTCCAGGTCATTGGGTCGCCTTTACTTGATACGAATGCGCCCAGGCGCCCCCCTCTGTCCTGCCGGACATCTCCCCCTCAAGGGGGGAGATCGGCAGTTTTGCTGATGGCGTCCGTTCTGCGAAGTTGGCGATTGGCAAAGGCCGTTGTGGCATCCAATCTCCCCCCTTGAGGGGGAGATGGCCGGCGGGACAGAGGGTGGCTCGCGCGAACATCTCCATCACTCCGCCGCCTCCGCGAACCCGACCGAGGCCATCGGCCGGAACTCGTGCTTGTCCTTGCCTGACACGCGTTCCGACCACGGATCGACCTGGGCGAATTTCTGGGAAAAGACGAAGCGGTCGTAGAAGGCCTTGCGCTTGTCGCCATCGTCCATGATCTGGCGCTTGATCTCGGCGATGCCGACGCGCTTGGCCCATTTGTAGATGCGTTCGAGATAGCGGGCCTGCTCGCGGTACATCTGCGTCAGCGCCACGATATGCTCCAGCGCTTCGTCCTCGGTCTTGACCAGGCCAAGCACTTCGGTGCCTTTGATGTCGAGGCCTGCCGCACCCGCGAAATGGATCTCGTAGCCACTGTCGACGCAGATGACGCCGACGTCTTTGCAGGTCGCCTCGGCGCAGTTCCTCGGACAACCCGACACCGCCATCTTGACCTTGGCCGGCGTCCACGAGCCCCACATGAATTTCTCGATGCGGATGCCGAGGCCGGTGGAATCCTGCGTGCCGAAGCGGCACCAGTCGGAGCCGACACAGGTCTTCACCGTGCGCAGGCCCTTGGCATAGGCATGGCCGGAGACGAAGCCGGCCTGGCCGAGGTCGGCCCACACCGCCGGCAGGTCTTCCTTGCGGATGCCCAGCATGTCGATGCGCTGGCCGCCGGTGACCTTCACCATGGGGATCTCGAACTTATCGACGACATCGGCGATGGCGCGCAGTTCGGCGGCATTGGTGACGCCGCCCCACATGCGCGGCACCACCGAATAGGTGCCGTCCTTCTGGATGTTGGCGTGGACGCGCTCGTTGATGAAGCGTGACTGGTAGTCGTCCGCGTATTCGTCCGGCCAGTCGCAGACGAGATAATAGTTGAGTGCCGGCCGGCATTTGGCGCAGCCGCAGGAGGTTTTCCATTCCAGTTCCTGCATGATCGCGGGAATGGTCTTCAGCGCCTTGGCCTTGATCAGCCGGCGCACCTCGTCATGGCCGAGCGTCGTGCAGGAGCACATGGGCTGTACGGCGGCCGGGTTGTACTTGTCGCCGATGGTCAGCACCATCAGTTTTTCGACCAGCCCGGTGCAGGAGCCGCAGGAAGCCGACGCCTTGGTGTGCGCGCGCACGTCGTCGAGCGAAGTCAGCCCCTTGGCCGCGATCGCGCCCGTGATCTTGCCCTTGCAGACGCCGTTGCAGCCGCAGATTTCCGCATCATCCGGCAAGGCTGCAACGGCCGCCATAGGGTCCAGTGGGGCACCCCCCTGGTAGGACTGGCCGAAGATCAACGTATCGCGCATTTGCGATATGTCTGTTTGCTTCTTCTTGAGGTCGTTGAACCAGGCGCCGTCCGCGGTCTCGCCGTAGAGCACGGTGCCGATGATGCGGTCGTCCTTGAGCACGAGGCGCTTGTAGACGCCGGCCGCCGCGTCGCGCAGCACGATCTCCTGGCGGTCCTCGCCCTCTGCGAAGTCGCCGAGCGAGAACAGGTCGATGCCGGTGACCTTGAGCTTGGTCGGCGTGTCCATGTGGACAAAACCGGCCGCCTCGTCGCCGGCGAGCTGGCGGGCGGCGACGCGGGCCATCTCGTATAGGGGGGCGACCAGCCCATAGATCTGGCCGTTCACCTCGGCGCATTCGCCGAGCGCGTAGATGTCCGGGTCGTTGCTGCGCATGCCGGCATCGACGACGATGCCTCTGTTGACGGCGATGCCCGCCTCCTTCGCCAGCGCTGCGTTCGGCCGGATACCGACGGCCATCACCACCAGCGTCGCGGGGATGACGGTGCCGTCGACGAGTTCGACCTGCTCGACCTTGCCGTTGCCCGTGATCGCCTTTGTATTGGCCTTGGTGACAACCTTGATCCCGCGCTGCTCGACGGCGCGCTGTAACAGATAGCCTGCCGCCGGATCGAGCTGGCGCTCCATCAGCGTCGGCATGACATGCAGCACGGTGACGTCCATGCCTTGCGCGTTGAGGCCCGCTGCTGCTTCCAGTCCGAGCAGTCCGCCGCCGATGACCACAGCCTTGGCGCGCGACTGGGCCGCGAGCATCATCGCCTGGACGTCGTCGAGGTCGCGATAGGTGAGAACGCCGGGCAGGTTGTGGCCGGGCACCGGGATGATGAACGGCACCGAGCCGGTGGCGATGACAAGCTTATCGTAGGGTTCGGTGACGCCGTGGTCCGACGTGACGGTCTTCGCTGCGCGGTCGATGGCGACGATCTTGTGGCCCTTGTAGAGGGTGATGTTGTTGGCGATGTACCAGCCGTCGCCATGGATGATGATTTCTTCGTAGGCCTTCTCGCCCGAGAGGACCGGCGACAGCATGATGCGGTCGTAATTGACGCGCGGTTCGGCGTTGAAGATGGTGACGCTGTAGCGGTCCGGCGCCTGTTCCAGCAGGTGCTCCAGCATGCGCCCGGGGGCCATGCCGTTGCCGATGATGACGAGTTTTTGGGTCATGTTCCTAATCCGCTCCGGTGTCACTCTGCAGCATAGGAAAGGGTCGACGCCTTGGTTGATGCGGCCCGCCCCATCCGCCTGACGCTGACATGCATCCAGGCAAAGCAGGCGACGACGAGGACGAAGAGCAGCATGAAGCAACTCGACCAGACGCCGGTGAGATCGTTCAGCGCGCCAAAGGCGATCGGCAGGATGAAGCCGCCAAGGCCGCCGATCATGCCCACGACGCCGCCAACGGCCCCGACGCTCTGCGGATAGTAAGCCGGGATATGTTTGTAGACGGCGGCCTTGCCGAGGCTCATGAAGAAGCCGAGCACGCAGGCGACGGCGATGAAGGCGAGCGGGCCGATCTCGAAATGGAAGGCGATCGGCCCGCTGATGCCGCGCACCACATAGTCTGCCGAGGGGAGAGACAGCACCAAGGTCGCGACGGCACAAACGGAGAAGGTCCAGTAGAGTACGGTACGAGCGCCGACGCGGTCGGAAAGCACTCCGCCATAGGCGCGGAAGATGCTCGCGGGAATCGAATAAGCCGCGCCGATCATGCCGGCGGTCGCCAGCCCGAAGCCGTAAACGCCGATCAGGTAGCGCGGCAGCCACAGCGACAGCGCCACGAACGCACCGAAGGAGAAGAAGTAATAGAAGGCGAAGCGCCAGACCTGCGGGTTCTTCAGCGGCGCGAATTCCTGCCAGAAGCTCCTCGCAGGCGTGGTCTTGCCGGCGCGGCGCTCGCGAATCACGGGATCGTCGCCGGTCGTGAACCAGAAGATGGCGGCCATGATGACGAGTGCTGCCGCCCAGATCAGCGCGACCGATTGCCAGCCCCAGGCGAGAAGCACGAAAGGCGCCAGGAATTTGGTGACAGCGGCGCCGACATTGCCGACACCGAAGATGCCGAGCGCCGTGCCCTGCCTGCCCGCCGGGAAGAAGCGCGAGACATAGGCGACGCCAACGGCGAAGGAGCCGCCGGCAAGCCCGACGCCGAGTGCAGCGATCAGCATCTGTCCGTAAGTGTGCGCAAAAGCGAGCAGGAAGGTCGCTACCGCCGCAGCGAGCATGGTGGCGGTGTAAACCAGCCGTCCGCCATAGCGGTCGGTCCAGACGCCGAGCACCATGCGCACGAGGGAGCCGGTGAGGATCGGCGTGCCGACGAGCAGGCCGAACTCCGTCTCGTTCAGCCCAAGTTCCTGCTTTATGCGCACGCCGATGATGGAAAAGATCGTCCACACCGCAAAGCAGACTGTGAACGCGATGGTGGACATCACGAGCGCCTGCCGGGGGGCATTGTCCTGGCTGGGCGCGGCTGGGAGGATTGCGGTCATGTCAGGCTCCGGTTTGCGATGGAGAAGCACCGCGCGTGTTTTCTTGATCGATGGTCAGCGGCGCGGCATCAGCGCGGCGAGCTTGGCGCGTTCACTTGGGCACCTTTGCCCTCGGCCACGGCGCCAACCGGGAACAGCATCTTCGCTGCGACGAACAGCGCCGCCGCCAGCGCGCTGCTGGCGACAAAATCGCGGCGCGTGAAATCCTTGAGGGTTGTTCCAGTTCCGATCCGTTTCGTCATCGTCGTCTCCGGTTGGGCGCTGCCTGGGACCAGCACCGTCGATTGCGTGTTCGGCCAAACAAAAAAGCCGCCGGCCAGGTCTTCGCGTCCGGGAATCCGGATCGCGTCTTGACCTGAGCGGCAGCTTTGCCTGTGGGCGCCCGCCATTGGACGCCTGTTCCGTGACCCACTAAGGGTCCGGTTATTTCAATGCAGGAACCGTGCCAGTCTCGCCTTAGAAAGGAATTTCGAATGAATTCAGCTGAATAGCCGATTCACGGGCAGATCCGGCCACCAGGTGACAAGGCCAAACATTGGTCAGCTATGCGATCAGTCCGCATAAATTTTGTGCAATGCACAAGAATGGCGCGGAAATGATCACCCTTGCCGCTGCGCCCCGATATAAGCGTCGATCTGGTCCGGATCGAAGATGCGGCCGTCGAAGAAACCGTCGGGGCCGAGCACCAGGCTTGCCCCGGCCGAGCCGACGGGCGTTGCGATCTTCAACGCCCCCTCGACCTTGGCATTGGCGCCCGGCAGCGCTACGCCGAGTGGCTTCAGCGCCGCCCGATAGAGGTCGGGCCGGTAGCAGTCGCGGGCGACGGCGAGGTTTTCAGGCGTGTGCGCGATATCGCCCCAGCGCACCATCTGGGTGTAGAACCACAGCGCATGGCTCTTCCAGGGAAAGTTCGCCGCCTTGTCGAACGGAACGAAGAAGTCCTCGACGTTCCGCTCGGCGCCGCTGCCGAGGCGGAGATGTCCGGTCAGGACCGGCATCTGGATTTCGGCGGACTGGCCAAGGAGGCCGGGCTGCGCCATCAGCGCCGCCAGTTCGCCTCGATTGGCCGGGTCCTGGCACCAGCGGGCGGAGTGGTGCAGTGCCCTGAGCAGCGCCGCCAGCGCCTCCGGCTGCGCTTCGGCCCAGGCCTTGCGCGCACCGATCACCTTTTCGGGACTGTTGCGCCACAAAAGCGCCTTGACGGTGACGATGTGGCCGGTGCCGGCCGCGACGGACGCACTGTTCCAGGGTTCGCCGACGCAATAGCCGTCGATGCGGCCGGCGGCCAGCGCGTCGGCCATGAAGGGCGGCGGCACGATGACGATCTCGATCTCACCGTCGGGGTCGATGCCGCAGGCGGCGAGCCAATAGCGCAGTTCGTAATTGTGCCCGGAATGCGGATGCACGACGGCGAAGCGTAGCGGGTCGCGGCCGGCCGCCGCGCGTTCGCGGATAAACGCGCCGAGCGCCGCGCCGGCGCGGGCCGGATCGAGATCCGATACGGCGCCGTGCGCCGCCATGCCTTCCCAGACGGCGTTGGAGATGGTGACGCAATTGCCGCCGAGGCCGAGCGAAAAGGGCACGATCGTCTCGGATGCCAGCGGCGTGAGCCCGAGGTTGCAGGCGAGCGGCATCGGCCCAAGCATATGGGCAAGGTCGAAATGGCCAATGGCGATGCGGTCGCGGATGTTGGCCCAGGAGGTTTCGCGGTGGAGGACGAGATCGACGCCTTCGCGCGCGGCAAAGCCCATTTCGCCGGCCGCGACCAGCACGGCGCTGTCGAACAGGGGCATGAAGCCGGCGGTGATCTGATGCGCAGCTGTCATGCTCATTCATCCTCCAGCGGCCCGAGCAGCCCGGCTGTCGTCACCAGGCTATGGGCGATGTCGCTGATCTTGCGGTTCTGGTTCATCGCCGTCTTGCGCAGCAGCGTGTAGGCCGCGTCTTCGCTCAGACCCCGCGATTTCATCAATATTCCCTTGGCGCGGTCGATGACCTTGCGGTTCTCGAGTTCGCTGCGCGCTTCCTCCAGTTCGCGTGCCATGCGAGAAAAGGCGTTGAAGCGGCTGACGGCCATGTCGAGGATCGGCTTCACGCGTTCCTGCCTGAGGCCATCGACGACATAGGCGGACACGCCGGCATCGACCGCGGCCTCGATAGAGGCCTGGTCGGAACGGTCGACGAACATGGCGATCGGGCGCTTCACCGCGCGCGACAGCTGGAACATGTTCTCCAGCATGTCGCGGTTGGGATTTTCGAGGTCGATGACAATCACGTCGGGTTCGATCTCGGCGATGCGGCGCGCAATGCCCGCCACGTCATGGACGACGGTCACCCGCTGATGGCCGGCCTCGCGCAGTCCCGCCTCGATGATCGAGGCGCGGATACGGTTTTCGTCGATCACCAGGACGGCTAGGGAGGATAGGACCATGCCCCGCATTGTGGGCAAGGTCGCGGAATTGTGCAATGCGGCATAGCCAGTGCAGCAGAAGGGGCGTGGCCGCAGCTTACCGCATTGCAATCAGGCCACGCAGATGCACTTCAGCGATCCTCGGGTCAGGTGCAGACACGAACCTCTTCGATCACCCTGTGATGGTGGCGCCAGTGTTTCACCAACTCGATGTGGCAGCGGTGGTGACGATGGTAGCGGCGGTATTCGCGGTCGCTGTAACGAACATCGCTGTCCTCGTCGTCGTTATAGCGATTGTCGATATAACGCTGGCGATCGTGATGGCGGCGCACGACGACCTCGCCATTGTCATAGTCGTCGTCGGGCGAATACTGGGGCTCGTCGCCGGACTGGATGGTGACGCTCGCGGCCTGCGTCGGCGCAATGACGGAAGCCGAAGCGGCCAACGCCATCATCGAGGCCAGGAAAAAGCTTCTCATGTCTCGTCCTCCTGTTGTCCAAGCCATATCAACTCGCAAAAGGAGCCGCCGTTCCGATACCGCCCTACACGCTTTCCAACGCGGTCGACATCAAGGCGTTATCGGCGCGTGGCTACAGGCGGACAAAGGCGGTCAGCGGCAGATGGTCGGAGGCGACCCGCGACAGCGGCGTGTCATGCGCTTCGACGGCCGCGATCATTCCGTGCCGGTTGGCCATGATGCGGTCGAGCGCCAGCAGGGGCAGGTTCGAGGGGAAGGTGGGAACAGCCGGAGGCAACGGTCCAAACGTCAGATGCAGCGTGTTCAGCGCGGAGCGGTTTCCGAGGCGCCATTCGTTGAGGTCGCCGAGCAGCAGCGTCGGCTTCTCGTCGGGGCTGTTCATGATATCCAGTACGACCTGTGCCTGCTGCGACCGCGAACGGCGCAGCAGGCCCAAATGCGCCGCGATGACGCGCAGGGACTGGCTTCCGTCGAGGTCGATTTCTGCCACCAGAGCGCCACGCGGTTCCAGCCCGGGAAGCCTGATCTGATGCACGTCGCGCACGACGCCCTTTTTGAAAAGCAAGACGTTGCCGTGCCAGCCATGGCCCTTGCCGGTTGCCGAAATCGGCACCGGCACCAGGCCGGTTTCCAGTTCGAGCCGGGACAGGTCGAGAAGTCCGGTCCGGTCGCCGAAACGATTGTCCGCTTCCTGCAGGGCGATGACATCCGGGTCGATCTCGCGGATGACGCGACTGGTGCGCTCGGGATCGAACTTGCGGTCGACGCCGATGCATTTGTGGACATTGTAGGAGGCGACCAGCGTTCCGGTGGCGTCCGCCTTGTTGGTCGACGTGGCATTGGCCTTCCGCATCCGCTTGTCGCGAATGGACAAAAGCATGCTTGCCGGCAGGCTGCGCCCGTTCACCCGCATCGTTTGCCCGCCATTCCTGCTGCTTGCACCATGCACCTCAAAAAATAGAACCTTTCGGCATCTGTTCCATCATCGATTTCAAGCTATCTGGCAAACACGTCCTTTTGTTAAAGATAGGGCGAGCCCAGCCACAGGATGCGATCGAACAGACGGATGACGAATGGCCGCGCCCGCAATGCTTCCAGCGTGACAGGGACGGCCGTCTCGATCGCCGCCGCGATCCGCTTTTCGACCTCGCTGGCGAAGCCGGCGTCGAGTACCTCCAGGTCGATCTCGAAATTGAGCCGTAGCGACCTGGCGTCAAGGTTGGAAGACCCGATATAGGCCCATGCGCCATCGATCGAAAGCAGCTTCGAATGGTCGAAAGGTCCTTCCGTGCGCCAGACGCGGCAATAGTGCTTCAGAACCTGGTCGAATTGCGCCGTCATCGCACGGTCGACAAGGAAAAGATTGTTCACCGCCGGCACCACGATATCGATTTCGACACCGCGTCTTGCCGCGGTCGTCAGGGCGCTGATCAGTTCGCGGTCCGGCAGGAAATAGGGCGACATGAGGCGGATCGATTTGCGCGCGACGGAGAAGGCGCCGATCAGCAGCTTGTGATTGGTCTCGACGCTGGCGTCCGGGCCGGACGCGACCGCCCGCACCAGCATGGGCGTGGCGGGCGCCGGCGACAGCGGGGCAATTCGCCAGGCATCGCCCTTCAGCGCCTCGTTGCTGGCGAAACGCCAATCTTCGGCGGCAACCGAAAAGAGGTCGGCTACCACTGGACCGGTCACGCGAAAATGCGTGTCCCTGGAACTGTTGGAGCCGGCAAACTCGGCGGAAAAGCCCTTGCGAATGTTCATGCCGCCGGTAAAGGCAACCGTGCCGTCGACCACCAGGATCTTCCGGTGGGTCCTCAGATTGGCATAGGGCAGGTGCAGGCCCATGACGATGTTGCCGTTGAAGAGCCCGGCGGTGATGTCGGCGCCGCGCAGGTGGCCCAATATGCTGGGCACGGAATAGCGGGCGCCTACGGCGTCGATCAACACGCGCACGCTGACGCCGCGGCGGACCGCCCGGGCAAGGGATTCCACGAAGAGCAGGCCGACGGGGTCATTGTCGAAAATATAGGTTTCGAGCAGGACGCTGCGTTCGGCGCCGTCGATGGCCGCGCACATCGCGGTATAGGCTTCGTCGCCTGTTTCCAGGACCGTGATGGCGTTTCCCGGATGAAGCGCGCGCCGCGCGACCCTGTCGCCCAGCGTCCTGAGGCCGATGAAGCGCGGCCCGTATCGTTCGATGATCAGGGCCTCCTCGGCGGCAATGTCGCGGTCGTGCCTGGCGGACGCCAGATCGCCGGCAAGCGAGCGCTGTGCGCTGATCGAGGCGCGACGGATGCGGTTGATGCCGGCCACGGCATAGATCAGCACCCCCAGGATCGGCGACAGCACCATCACGCCGACCCAGCCGGTGGCGGCCCGGACGTCCTCCTTGGTCATGACGGCATGGGCAATGCCAACGCTCGCGATCACCACCGAGATGGTCGCCAGGATTTGAGGCCAGTGAGTCGCCAGGCTCTGCAGCATGGCTGGAACTATCCAGCGAGCGGATACAGAAGGCAATGCGGCCGGTCATTCGCCGCGTTCCCATGCTTCCGCGGGTTATCGCGTCCGCACGCCGGCTACGCGCTGGCGGCCATTCATGATCGCGTCAGACCGCGCGCCCTTCGCCGTCGAAGAAATGCAGGTGCGCGGGGGCTGCGTTCAGGCCGATCTCGGCGCCAATCTCGGGCGCCGTCCCCTGATTGTGGATGACAAGGCATGTCTGGCCCGCGTTCAATTCCACGTGGATGAGCGTGACGGCGCCAGTGTATTCGGCAAGCTTTACCTTGCCGCGCAGCGTGGCGGACGAAGGCTGGGCCAGCGACAGGTGCTCGGGCCGAACGCCGACCGAGACGGCCGCCGCGGGCACGGTCACCCCGTGGGTGATTGGCCGTCCATCGGCGAGCGGCAGGATGTTCATCTTCGGGCTGCCGATGAACTGGGCGACGAAAATGGTTCGGGGGCTGTCGTAGAGCTCGCGCGGTGAGCCGACCTGTTCGATCTTTCCGTCGCGCAAAACCACGATCTTGTCGGCAAGCGTCATGGCCTCGATCTGATCGTGGGTCACGTAGATCATCGTCGTCGACAGGCGCTGGTGGAGCGCGGCGATCTCGGAGCGCATGTGCACACGCAGTTCGGCGTCGAGGTTCGAAAGCGGTTCGTCGAAAAGGAAGACGTCGGGATTGGCGACGATGGCGCGGCCGATGGCCACGCGCTGGCGCTGCCCGCCCGACAGCTGACGCGGGAAACGGTCGAGCAACGGCTCGAGCTTCAGCGTCGCGGCGGCCTCCGAGACGCGCCGGGCGCGCTCGCCGGCCGGCACTTTGCGGACCTTGAGGCCGAAGCCCATATTGTCGCGGACGGTCAGGTGAGGGTAGAGCGCGTAGGACTGGAACACCATGGCCACGCCGCGCCTGGCCGCCGGAACCTCATTGACCAGACGGCCGCCAATGTGGAGTTCGCCCTCGCTGAGATGCTCGAGGCCGGAGATCAGCCGCAACAGCGTCGACTTCCCGCATCCCGACGGGCCGACGAAGACCACGAACTCGCCATCCTCGATCTCGAGATCGACGCCACGGATGACCTCGACCGTTCCGAACCGCTTGCGGATGTCCTTGAGCAGAAGCTTTGTCATGACTCCCCTTATCCCTTGACGCCGGAGAGGGCGAAGCTCTCGATGATCTGGCGCTGGGCGATCAGATAGATGATGAGGATGGGAACCACGGCCAGGCTGGTCGCCGCCAATTGCAGATTCCACAAGGGCAGGCCGTAGCTGTCGTTGAAGTTGGACAGCGCCAGCGGCAGCGTGAATTTTTCGAGCGAACTGAGGAAGATCAGCGGCTCGAGGAAGAGGTTCCACGAATGCAGGAAGGTGATGATAGCAACCGCGGCGAGCGCCGGCCGCGCCATGGGCAGGGCGATCTTCAACCAGACTCCGAACCGCGACAGGCCATCCATCTTGCCGGCTTCTTCGAGTTCCCTGGGCAGCGCCAGGAAGAACTGACGCATCAGGAAGGTCGCCACCACGCCCTGCGGGCCGAAGACCGGCAGAAGGATGAGCGGCCAGTGCGTGTCGATCAGGCCCATGGCGCGGATCAGGAAGAAGTTAGGGATGATGGTGACCTCTTCCGGCACCATCAGCGCCATCACCAGGAACAGCATCAACAGCCCGGCGCCGGCAAAGCGGATGCGCGCCAGCGCGTAGCCCGCGAGCGAGGCGATGGACAGGGTCAGCACCGTCACCGTCGCGGCGATGTAGAGCGAGTTTAAATACTGCCGCGCGAAGGGCTGATAGGTGAACACTTCCGCGAAGTTCTCGAAGCGCCAGACGCGGGGAATCAAGGTCGGCGCGCCGAAGATTTCGGTGGTGCTCTTGAAGCCGCCGGAAATCATCCACAGGAACGGGAACACGAAGGGCACGGCCAAAAGCAGCAGCGCCATGGTCCAGCAGATGCGATAGAGAATCTCGGTCCGGCGCTGGGTCACTCCATCTCCTTCCGCCGCAACATCACCTGCACGAGGGTGAGCGCCATCACGATGACGAACATGATCAGGGCCAGCGCGGCCGCGTAGCCGACGTTGAAGAATTTGAAGCCTTGCTGATAGATGTAGAAGGCCAGCACCAGGGTGCCGTTTTCCGGGCCGCCGCCGGTCATCTGGTAGATGTGGTCGAACACCTTGAACGAGCCGATCGTCGTCAGAACCATGATGACCAGCGTCGTCGGCGCGAGCAGCGGCCAGGTGATCATGCGAAAGACCTGCCAGCGCGAGGCGCCTTCCAGCGCCGCTGCCTCCTCGTAGTCGCGCGGTATCGATTGGAGCGCGGCGATGTAGAGGATCATGTTGAGGCCGACCATCTTGATGACTCGGGTGACGATGACGGCCGCCATCGCCCAGTTGGGCTCGCGCAACCAATTCGGGCCATCGATGCCGATCCAGGCGAGCATCTGGTTCACGGCGCCGCCTTCGCCCTGCAGCATGAATTTCCAGACGATGGCCCAGGCGATTGCCGATGTGACCACCGGCGCGAAGAAGACCGTGCGAAAGAAGACGACACCGAAGAACGGCCGCGAAAGCGCCAGCGCGAGGGAGAGCGCCAGCGCCATGTTCAGGGGAACGAGCCCCAGCGCGAAGATCACGGAATTGCGCACGACATGCCAGAAGTCGGGGTTCTCCAGCAGCGCATTCTGGAAATTGCGAAGCCCGACGAAGGTCGCCTGCTGGCTGAGCAGGTTCCACTCGGTCGTCGAATAATAGAAGATGGCGACCAGCGGCCCAAGGAAGAAGACCAGGAAGCCGATCAAGGTCGGGCTGACGAACAGCCATGCCTCCAGCATCTCCCTGGCCTTCAAGCTCAGCCACGGCGCGCTGGCAGGGCGCGCCGCATTGTCCCGGGATGCCATGCCGGCCATGAACCGAAATCCTGTCAGAGCAATGGCTGAATGGCGGCGCAGACGCCCTTCAGCGCCTCTTCGACATTGGCGTCGGCCCGCCACAGCGCGTCGACGCGCGGCGCCATCGCGGCGAATATCTGCGGCACATGCTCATGCGAAGGGTGAACGCGGCCGTTGACGATCGCTGCGGCGACGCTTTTCATCTGCTCGGGCGGGATCAGCTTGTTGGAGTTGACGAAGGCGTCGCTCTCTAGGACGCTCTTGCGGGCCGGCGGAAAGAACTGGGCCATGACAGCCACATTGTCCTTGCTGGTCATGTCGGCCACCAGTTGCGCGGCAAGCTCCTTGTTCTTGCCGGACGCAAAGACTGTCAGCGCGGCCTGGCCGATGACCGGAGCTTCGCCGGCGGGTCCCGAAGGCAAGGGGGCGATGCCCCATTTGAAGCCTGCCTCGGGCATCTTCGAGGCTCGCGAGATCTGGTTCACGGTCATCGCCGAATTGCCGGAGAAGTAGTCGCCCTGCTCTCCCGGCGGCACGATCGACCTGTCCTTGAACACCATATCATGGAGCTGCTTGATGGCAGCCACCGCTTCAGGCTTGTCGAGGCCGCACTGGCCGTCGGCCCACAGATCACCGCCGTAAGCGCGCACGGGCGGCAGCAAGGCGTGCGTCATACGCGATGCGTAACCTTCGCCATCCTTGAATTCGAAGCCCCATTTGCCGGGATTGGCCTCGGTGATCTTCTTGGCGACCTCCTGGAATTTCTGCATGTTCCACTCGCCCTTCGCGGCGAGCTGGTTGGGATCTTCGACACCTGCTTTGTCGAACATGTCCTTGTTGTAGTAGATCAGGAAAGGCGAGGTGGAGAAGGGCACGCCGTAGACCTTGCCGTCCTTCTGCCAGAGCGCCATGGCGGGCTGGGAGAAATCGTCGAAATTGTATCCCTCGGTCGCCTTGAGCGTCGGGCCGATGTCCATCAGCAGCCCGGCGTTCTCGAAGGCGGGTGCGGCATCCTCCATCATCCAGGCGATGTCGGGGGCGTTGCCCCCGGCGACCTGGAAAGTGAGCTTCTGCGTGTAGTCGGCGACCGGAACGGTCTCGAATTTCACCGTGACGCCCGGATGCTTGGCGATGAAGCCCTGGGCGATGCCGTTCAGCATCTTGAGGTGGGCCTCGCTGCCCGTCCACACGGTCACTCGGAGTTCCTGGGCCAGCGAGTGCGCCGACAGGGCGCACAGCGCCAAGGTCGATAGTGCAAGCTTGATTGCGGTCTTCATGGTTTCCTCCCGAAACGCCGATGGTCCAATCAACAACTGCGGGCGCGCAACGAACGGGCCGGCAGGCGGCGGCGACTTGTCATGCCGTTGTCCCCGGCAGCGCGCCGGGCGCGTCGCCGATCGTCCAACCGCCGTCAACGGGCAGGTCAGCCCCGGTAATGTAGCCGGCGGCGTCGCTGCACAGAAAAACGAAGGCGCCGACGAGGTCGTCGGCCTGGCCGTGGCGGCCGGCGGGAATCTTCGCGGCGACCGCTTGGCGGAAGGCGGCGTCCCGGTAGCGCTCGGCCGTTGCCTCCGTCTCGATCGCGCCGGGCGATACCACATTCATGGTGACGCCATGCGGCGCAACCTCGCGCGCCAGGGCGCGCACCGCCGTAAGTTGCGCCGCCTTCAGCGAGGCATAGACGATCGTTTCCGCGCGCGGACGCCTCGCCATCACGCTGCCGGTCGCGACCACGCGTCCCCATCCGCGCTTGGCCATGGCGGGAACGAACCGCGTGGCCAAGGTGAGCAGGGCCGTGAAGTTTGCCGCCACATGGGCCTGGATATGCGCTTCGTCGATCTCGCTCCATGCACGGCGCCGCTCGATCGCGCCGTTCGAGACGAGGATGTCGATGGGCCCGGCGCCGGCGGCTTCGTCGGTAAAGGCCGACATTGACTTGCTATCGGTGAAATCGGCCTCGAGAACCGCGGTGCCCGGGCCGATGGCGGCAGCCGTTTCGCGCGCGCCGGCGGCGTCGCCGAAGTGATGCAGCGCGACGCTGGCACCATGCTGCGCCAGGGCGATCGCAACCGCGCGCCCGATGCCGGAGCTGGCGCCGGTCACCAGCGCCCGCCGTCCGGCAAGGGAAAAACGGTCCTTGCTCACGGCGACGGCTCCCCGAGCTTGCCGGCCACCTCGAACGAGGCGATATCGGCCGCGTCGAAATGCTCGTGAATGCGCCGGTCCGCGAGATCGGTGTCGCCCGCCATGATCGCGTCGTAGATCGCCTGGTGCCGTTCGACGGTCGCCCGCCAATCCGCTTCCGTGCGGTTGGAGCGCTGGGAGAACAGTTCAGAAACCTCGCGTTGGACAGACCGCATCCCTTCCATCTGAATACGGATCATGGAGTTGCCCGTGGCCGTCGCGAGGCCGAGGTGGAACAGAATGTCGGCTTGCGTGAAATCGCCAGGCCTGCCGATGCCGGCGTGCATGTCGAGCACGGCCTGGCGCATCATTTCCAGGCCGCGCGGATCGCGGCGCTCGGCGGCCAGCCTGGCTATGCCAACCTCGATGACGCGGCGCATCTCGTTGGCTTCCTGAAGCCGCGTCAGGCTCGAACGGACCGCATAGGCGTAGATGCGCTCCATCGGCTCCCCGCTGAGTGCCTTGGCGCGGGCAACTTTTCCTTGCTGCGTCGAAACGAGGCCGGCGCTGGTCAACTGGCGCAGCGCCTCGCGTGCGATGGGCTTGGAGACGCCGAATTCCCGGGCGATCTCGCCTTCCGGCGGCAGCGCTTCGCCAGGCGCGATGCGTCCGTCGAACAACGCCGCGGCGATCGCATCCGAGACGCCGTCCGCGAGGCGGGAAGGGCTCGCGAGTTTCGCGGAGAAAATCGGCTTGCGTGCTTCGTCCAGGGGCATTCGGAATCCTTTCAGAGCTCACTAGCACGGTTTTCCCGAACATAGCAACTAAGTTTTTTGGTTGCTAAGTTTACAAGTGAAAGCTATGAAGGCGGTGCGAGAGGACCAAGGGAGAAATCTGGAGCCGATGCACGTGAGCGATCCAATCGCGGCGGGGCCGCTGAAGATTGCCGAGGTGATTGCCCATCCCCTCAGCCAGACATTGCCCCGGCCCACGGTCACGTCCTGGGGCGTCTATGAAAAGGTCTCGCTGGTCCTGGTCGAAGTGCGCACGAGCGAGGGCATTGTCGGCGTAGGCGAAACCCTGGCGCGGTTCTCGCCCAAGGCTTATGTCGAGCTGATCGAAAGCTCGCTCAAGCCGCGCCTGCTCGGCCAGGACGCGCGCAACATCGGCGCCCTATGGCAGTCCATGCGCCGCGCGCTTTCGGGCAGGGCGGGCGGCGTGCTGATTGAGGCCATCGCCGGCGTGGACATCGCGCTATGGGATATATTGGGCAAGGCGACCGGACAGCCGATCGCGAAGCTTCTCGGCGGTGTCGGACGCGACCGCATCGACGTCTATGCCGCCGCGGTCAACTGGGTCGACGACGATGCCGCCGACGCTGAACTCGATCGTTATCTCGGCGAGGGCTTTACGCGCATCAAGGTTAAGATGGCGCGGCCCGTGCGCGAAGCCTGCAAACGGATCGAGCGCATCCGCAAGCGCGCCGGCGATGCGATCGGGCTCTGCGTCGATGCGAACTGGGCCTACAATCTGGACGAGGCGGTCGAGGTAGGTCGTGCGCTTTCGGCAAACGGCTATTTCTGGTTCGAGGAGCCGCTGCAACCGGAAAACGAGCAGGGCTACGAGGAACTGCGCCGGCGCTGCGACGTGCCGCTGGCCGCGGGCGAGAGCAATTTCACGTTGGACCAGGCGCAGCGCCTGATCGCCAACCGGACGCTGTCCGTGCTGCAGCCCGACGTGGCGCGCGCGGGCGGCATCTCCGAGACGCGTCGCATGGCCGACTACGCCGCGGCGCATGATGTCCGCTACGCGCCGCATATCGGCATGTCGGGCATCGTCTGCGAGACCGCAAGCGTCCATCTGTCAGCCGCGATGCCGAACTTTGGCGTCATGGAGTGCGAGTGCGACGCCAGCCCGTTCAAGGCCAGCCTGGCCGATCTCGCGCCCGGTTGCGTCAGGCAGAAGAACGGCACGCTCGACGTCCCGCAGAAACCCGGGCTCGGCATCGAGATCGACTGGGACGCCGTCAAGAAACTGAAAGCCGGATGAGGCCGAGATGAAGAACCAGGTTCCAAACCAGGGCGCTGACCTCGCCGAGGCGATGCGGCTGGCGTTGTTGCGCGCGGACCCCGCGCTCAGCCGCTTCGACCCGCTGCCGCGGATATTGTCGTTCGACGATTTCGCGCGCGGCCATTGCGGCTGGTCGCAGCTTGTCGGCAACTATGAGGACGATCTGGACACCATGCTGCCGGGCTACGCGCAGCATACCAGCGCCATGCTGTCGACGCTCGCGCACTGGGACGCCGGCTCACACGGGGGGATGGATTCATCCTATGCGTTGAAGGTTGCGACACGTCCCCTGCCGGGAGCCCGCAACGTCGCCATCAAACGCCACACATTCAGGAAGCGCGGACCGATCCGCTTCGAAATGTATTTCACCTTCAAGCCCGAAGCCAATGCGCTGAAGCTTTCCGAAACCGATGTGCGCTCCGTCGGCTTCCTGTTCGACCTGCAGGGCGGAGATCAGGATGGCAACAGCGATCGGGTCATGCCGCATCTGCGCTTTTTGAACGCGCTCGACGGCCAGCACTTGCAAAAATGGCAATACAAGCGCGAGACCGAGAAGATCATCCCGATCGGCAGCGACGACAAGACGATCAGCCACTATCACCTGTCGCCGGAGGGATGGCTCGACCTTCCCGGCGGATCGCAGCGCCTGTGCTACAACGAGATCCCCACCAAGGTGAACTGGACTTATCTGTGCTTCGATTTCGATCTGGAATCGATGACGGCGCTCGGGCTGCGCTGCAACGATCGCAGCTTCGATCTCTCGGGATTCGATTCGATCCGCATTCCGGCGATGAAGAACCTGTGGTGCATGCTCAATTTCGGCCTCTTCGCTGAAACCGACGTTGCCAAACGGGCCTTCCTCTATGTCGATTCCATCTGCATTTCCGGAGACTTCTGATGCTGCCCGAGAACATCACCGCGGTCGTCTCGCGCAACGAGCGCTGGCGCGGCGAGGCCGCCAGCGAGCCTTACGAGGCAGGATGGGCGCGCGAGGCGATCTTCTTCGTGCGCGCGTTGAAGCAACCTGTCGGCCCTGCGGCAACGGCGTGGATCGAGATCTCGCCGGATGGAATGCACTGGCTGCGCGAAGGCACCGAGTTTGTCATGCCGGCCGAGCGCGACGGCATGGCAATGGCGCGGCTTAGCCATTTTGGCAACTGGCTGCGCGTCGCGGCGCGTTTCGACAGCGGCGCGGAGTGCAGCGTGCTCGTGACGCTGCACCTGAAGGCCTGAACACGCCTCGCCAAACGTTGCCGCCGGCCAACCCTTACTGTTCACGGAGACATCATGATCGACCCTTATGCGACGTTTGCCCAGGACAGTTTTGCCGGCAAGACCGTGCTGGTGACCGGTGCCGCGAGCGGCATGGGTTTCGAGACCGCCCGTGCCTTTCTTTCCAAGGGCGCCGAGGTCGTGATGTGCGACCGCGATACCGAGGGGTTGGCGAAGCGCCATGACGAATTGAGCGGAAGGGCCGGGACCCCACCGCACAAGGTGGTGGCCGACATGGGCGACCCCGACAGCATCGCGCGCATGTTCGACTATTGCGACGCCAAGCTGGCGCGGCTCGACAACGTCGTGACCTGCGCGGCGATCATCACTGCCAAGAGAATCGCGGAGCAGGATTGGGCGCACTGGCAGCGCGTCCTCGGCGTCAATCTGCTGGGCACCTTCTTCACCGTTCAGGGGGCGGTGCAGCGCATGCAAGGCAATGCCGGCGGGGGGAATATCGTGTGCGTGGCCTCCGACGCCGGTGTGCATGGCGGCGGCGGGCTCATCGCCGACACCGCCTATGCGGCGTCCAAGGCCGGCACGCTGTCGCTGGTGAAGTCGGTTGCGCGCGAATTGGCGGGAAAGAAGGTGCGCATCAACGCCCTCAATCCGGGGCCGACCGATTCGCCGATGCATTCCCATATCGACCAGGCTCTCAAGGACCGCATCGCGGCCAATTTGCCGATGCGCCGCATGGGCCGGCCCGACGACATGGCCGCCGCGATCCTATTCCTTTGCTCGGACGCCGCGAGCTTCGTCTATGGCGCGGCGCTCGACGTTGATGGCGGCTCGATGTTCCGCTGACCGGCACCGCCAAGCATGGTGACCGGCGTTAGCACCGGTCACCGCGCCCTGCCGGCGGCACGACCTACGGAATTAGGCGCTCTCCATGACTTTGCTCGGAACCTGACATACTTGAAACCGAAGGTTCGGCGAACGTTCTCCTCAGGCGGAAATGCCGCCTCTGCCCGTCTTGATCCCCGCCATCCAGGGTATGGAGGTCGAGACGTCTTCAAGGATCCTGGCCGAGCGCGCAAAGCCGGCAAAAGCATCGCGTGCCAGCGAGGCTGGGACATGGCCGTCATAGGCGCGTTGACACGCGCGCAGGGCGGTTTCGAAAATCGGGCCTCTGCGGTTCCGGGGCCAATTCTGCAGAAACTCGAATGCATCTTCGAGGCACGCTACTTCCTCGATCATGAAATCCCCGTTCTTCACCAGAACAGGCTGCTCGAACATTTTGTCATTCATGAACTTCCTCCATTGGCTGGATGCTTTTGAGGGGTTGGCCCCAACCCCTTCATTGGGGCAGTTCATCGTTTCACGAGACGCCGAACTGCTCTAACTGTTTGTTTCTACGTAATTTCCACGGAAAAAGCGGTATGCGCTTTTCCCGGGATTGCTCTAGGCTGCTTCAGGTTCCGGCAGGGAAAATGCCCCGCCACCGCCTGCCCTCGGCGGGATCGCCGCGCAGACCGGGCTCGGAGGTGGATCGTCATCATCGTCTTCACCTCGGATGCCCGCGATCCAGCGGGACCAACTCCCTCGACGGAAGCGGCCGAAAGAACGCCGCTGGGACCGAGACGCCGCCCTGTGCGGCGGATGCCCTTGCTCGCGCTCATCCAGTGCCTTCAGCGCGCGAAGGATCTCATCCACATTCATGACCGAGCCGTCATCCAGCCTGCGCAGCGACGGAGCGTCGTCAACCGCATGCGCGTCCGAGGCCCATGAGGCAAGCAAGGCACGCTTCGCCTCAAGGCTCATAGTTGAGCAGTTGAGAACGTCGCCGGGGTTTTTCGGCACCGGCGAGACGTCGATGCGGGTCGGTTTTCTTGTGCCGGCTTGAAGAAAGATATCAGCTTCGCTTCTCATCTCCGTTCTCCGCAATCTTGGCTTCCCGGCGTTGCCGGGAGGCGGACCGCAGGTTGTTGCGACATTCTATGCCGCCTTGCGCGACACATCCTGGCTTATCGACTTCGTTGTATTTTCAGGGCCGCGGACGCCAATCTCGATGCGACGCGGCTTGAGTTCTTCGGGCACCTCACGCACGAGCTCGATGGCGAGCAAACCGCAGTTCAGCGTCGCAGCCTTCACCCTTACGTGGTCGGCCAGCCTGAAGGCCTGTCTGAAATTACCTATCGCAAGGCCTTGGTGGAGAACTTGCCGCTGTTCTGGATCTGGCTTCTTGCGTCCGGTAACGCACAGTTCGGCGCCGTTCTGCACGAGTTCGAGCTCGTCCAGGTCGTAGCCTGCTACCGCCATGGTGATGCGGTAATTGTTCTCATTATTCTTTTCAATGTTGTAGGGAGGCCAGTCCGAGCGAATGCTGCTGTCGAGCATGTCGAAAAGACGGTCGAAGCCGACCGTCGTGCGGTAAAGGGGTGCAAAATCCACGCTTCTCATATCCATATCCTCCGAAAAGCAACATGGGACGCCGCGGGTGTCGCGACGCCTTTTTCATCGAGCCGAAGCCTCGACGCGAAACGATCTGGGAACGGCCAGAAATCTCTTCAAGAGGGGTCCCAAAAATTTTTTGATGCTAAGTTGCCATGCAAGAACAGTGGCTTGCGGTAGTTTTGCCGCACGACCCTTTCACTCTTGCAACAGCAGGATCTGCCCCGAAGCGGTACATGGCCCGAGACTTCCGCGATGGTCGGGGCGCCGATACCGATCCCACGGACTCGGTAGAAGTATCCCTATGCAGTGTCGCCGCGCACGTCGCCATCCGTCGCGGACGTGGGGCGAGATCGGCTGTGCCTACGCTTCCTCGGAAACTTCGTTCATCATGGACTTCAGCGGCTCCTCGCCGACATTGTCCTCGATCTGGTCGTGTCCAGGCGTGTCCGGCAGCGCCTTGCGGAAATTCCTCGCATAATCCGGCGGCATCCTGGGCGGCATCATTGGCTCATAGGCGTCCACGACGGCCTCGATGATCACCGGTCCCTGCGTGGCGAAGGCCGCCTCAAGCACGCCCTCGACCTCTTCCGGCCGCGAGACGCTGTAGCCGATGCCGCCCATGGCCTCGGCGGCCATGGCGAAATCGATGGGCTGCAGCTCGCAGCCGAATTGCGGATTGCCAAGGAACATCATCTGCTCCCAGGCGATCTGGTTCAGCATGCCGTTCTTGAGCACGAGGACCTTGAGGGGAATGCCGTGCCGTACCGCAGTCGAGAATTCGCCGAGTTGCATGGCAAGCCCACCATCCCCAACCACTGCGAAGATAGGGCGCCCCGGAAAGGCAATGCCGGCGGCAATCGCATAGGGAAGGCCGCAGGCCATAGAGGCGAGCGCTCCAGAAACCCCGAATGCCTGTCCGGCCTTCATGTCGATGTGCCTGGCAGCCATCTCGGTATTCTGTCCTGAATCGGCTGCCAGGATCGCGTTCTCAGGCATACGCCTGCCGAATGCCTTGACCACGAGTTGCGGCTTCAGCGGCACATCCGGCTTGGCTTCGGATAATGCCATTGCATCGCGCCAGCGGGTCATTTCCTGCCGCGCCTTTCCCAGGAAGGAGCGGTCGCTCTTGCGCTCGAGGCGTTCGTTGAGAAGACGCAAGGTTTCGGCGGCATCGCCTACGAGCCCTGCCTCGACGGGATACCGCAGGCCGATCCTCTGCGCGTCACGGTCGATCTGGACGCCGCGCGCCTTGCCAGGTTCGGGATAGTATTCGATGTAGGGGAACGTCGATCCGACAATCAGCAGGGCGTCGCATTCGCTCAGCGCATCCTGCGAGGCGCGGGTGCCGAGAATGCCGATGCCGCCGGTCGTATTCGGATGGTCGTCGGGCAGCACGGCTTTGCCGAGCAGCGCCTTGGCGACGGGCGCCGCCAGCAGGTCCGACGCGCGCTCAAGTTCTTCGCGCGCGCCGAGTGCGCCGCGTCCGGCCAGGATAGCGACTTTTTTCGCCGCATTGAGAATCTTAACCGCCTGGTCGAGCTGGTCGGCAGCCGGAAGCCGGCTGCCTTCGAACCATCGATCGGGGGTGTGCGAGGGCCGGTTTCGCTTCGAGCGGTCTGCCTCGGGCAACTCGTTTTCCTGTACATCGCTGGCAATCGACAGATGGGCGACGCCGCGCCGGGCAAGAGCCGAGCGGCAGGCGAGACTGGCCAGGTTTTCCATATGGGCGGCATCGGAGACCTGCGCGTTGAAGATCGCGACGTCGTTGAAGGCGCGGGTCAGGTCGACGTCCTGCTGCGTAAAAGTCTCGATAAGGTCGTGGAACTGCATGCCGGTGATGGCAAGCACGGGAGCCTGGTCGAGCTTGGCGTCATAGAGGCCGGTAAGGAGGTGTGTGCCCCCCGGTCCCGAGGTGGCCAGGCAGACGCCCAACCTGCCGGTCCATTTGGCATAGGCGCACGCCATGAAGGCGGCAGATTCTTCGTGCCTGACCTGGACGAACCGGATGCGGTCCTGACGGGTGCGCAACGCCTCCATGATGCCGTTTATGCCGTCGCCCGGCAGGCCGAAGACGACCTCCACTTTCCAGTTGATCAGCGTGTCGACGAGGATTTCGGCGGCATTGGGCATGGCGGATTTCCTTTATTGAGCACGCCGCCCTCTCGAACCGAGAGGAGGTTCAGTGTTTCGTATCGGGATCGGGACAGAGCTGCCGTACGTCCTCAGGCAGCGAGGCGCGGACCTTTCTGATCTGACCAGGGTCGATATGATGAAAGAGGACCTTGAAGACCGATTGAACCGCGGCTTTCGGGTCGACGGGACGCGTATCGTTCATGCCCTGCTCAACGGGGCCGAGAAACTCTTCAAGAGAACGGCTCTTTTGCGGCAGGCGTGACGGCTCGAACTGCTCATAGTAGGTGCCGCGCACGAGCAGCGGCAACTGCGCTCCAAGATGCGAAGCCATGTCGACCGGCAGCCGGTCCCTGACGGTGCGCAGGACGACGCCGAGCAGGTGCCAAGCGAACTGGCGATCCTGTCCGTGGTCGGCCATGATCTCGTCCAGCCAGACGTTGGTGGTGTGGGTGGTCTTGTCGAAAATCTCGAGTCCGGTAGCGCTCATCGCCGCCTCCTCAATCGAATCGCTCACCCGCAAAACCCGTCGGCAAAACCATCGGTGGCAGGGAAAGTTTCATGCCGGGCCGAAATTTCTTCGCTTCGGCAGTTCACGCGAGATGCTGCACCGGCTGTCGCAGTCGCTGTCCGACGATCACAACGGCCGGAGCGTCCGCAACGTGATCGAATAGCGATGCTCTTTCACCGGCGGTATGCTGTGCTCCCACTCGGTCCGGGCGGCCCCAGCCATCAGATATGCGGACCTCGGCTCGACCGTGACGGTTTCGCGGTCCCATTTCGCACCGTTCCTGCGGCGCAGGCGGAAACTGCAAGCAGCCAACAGCGACACTCCGGCGACAATGCCGAAGTGCGGCTTGTCGCTATGCCATCCGATGCCGGCGCCCGGTCGATATTCGTTGATCAGGACCTGCACGAAATCGGTGGCAGGCAGGCCGGCAAAGCCGGCTACCTTGTCCCTCAAGGGCAGCAAGAAACCTGGTATGGGCGGCGCCTCCATCACCTGGCGCCGCTCATAGTCGTAGCGCAGGCCGAAGCCTGCCACGCGTCTGTTCGCGAGATAGCCGTGGAAATCGAATGGCTGGAAGGACAGGCTCTCGAGCTCCCGCACCAGTTCAGCTTCCTGCGCCGGCGTGATCAGTTCGGGCAGGTAACGAAATCCTTCCGGCAAGCTGTCGGGCGCACCAAAGAGGTCGTCCTGGCGAGGGTCCGTGGGATTGCTGGATCGGGGCGATGGCATCGCCTTTAGATGGTGAAATCCGCGGCTGAGGCAAGATTTCCCCGGCCGGCTGTGGGGGGCGGCTCGCATTTGATGGGAACCTCGACTTCGCTGTCGGATTATTCAATGCGGGCGGCACGCATCGTATTTCAACCAGCTTTGCCAAGGAGAAACTCGTGCGGGCAATGCGTAGCCGGCCTGAACAAGGAGAGCTCGATCTCATCGACCGTTATTGGCGGGCGGCGAATTTTCTGTCGGTCGGACAGATCTATCTGATCGACAATCCGCTGCTGAAGGAGCCGTTGCGGCCGGAGCACATCAAACCTCGCCTGCTTGGCCACTGGGGGACCACGCCCGGGCTGAATTTCATCTACGTCCATCTCAATCGCATCATCAGGCAGCGTGATGCCGACGTGATCTACATTTGCGGCCCAGGCCATGGTGGACCGGGGATGGTCGCCAATACCTATCTCGAAGGGACCTACAGCGAAATCTATCCCGAGGTCAGTCGCGACGAGGATGGGCTGCGCAAGCTCTTTCGCCAATTCTCCTTTCCGGGCGGCATCCCGAGCCATGCCGCCGCGGAAACGCCGGGGTCGATCCATGAGGGCGGCGAACTCGGCTATGCGATGGCTCACGCCTATGGCGCCGCGTTTGACAACCCGGACCTCGTCGTGGCCTGCGTGATCGGCGACGGCGAGGCGGAAACGGGGGCGCTGGCAGCCTCCTGGCATTCGAACAAATTCCTCAATCCGGTCCATGACGGCGCTGTCCTGCCGATCCTTCATCTCAACGGCTACAAGATCGCGAATCCGACGGTGCTCGCCCGGATCGACGCGCAGGAGTTGCGAAGCTTGCTGGCTGGATATGGCTATGAACCTTTTTTCGTCGAAGGCGACGAACCGCGGGCGATGCACCGGCTGATGGCCGAAACGCTCGATACTGTCTTCGATCGGATCGATGAAATCCAGAAGGAAGCGCGCGAGACCGGCAGAGTGGATCATCGGCCCCGCTGGCCGATGATCGTGCTGAGAAGCCCGAAGGGCTGGACCGGCCCGAAGGAGCTGGATGGCAAGAAGGTCGAGGGTTTCTGGCGCGCGCACCAGGTGCCGATCACCGACCCGCGAAACGATGCAGGCCATCTCGCAGCTCTGGAAAATTGGATGCGCGGCTATCGGCCCGAGACGCTTTTCGATGAAGCGGGCAGGTTTCGAAACGAGCTACAGGCCCTGGCGCCGGACGGCGAGCGGCGCATGGGCAGCAATCCACATGCCAATGGAGGGATGCTCAAGCAGGAGTTGCGATTGCCGGATTTCCGCCACTTCGGGGTCGCGGTCCCGAAACCCGGCGGCGCAAGGGCCGAGGCGACGAAGCTCATGGGAGCGTTCATGGAGGAGGTCATACGGCTGAATGCCGATGCCCGCAATTTCAGGCTCATGGGACCGGACGAGACATCGTCCAACAGGCTGGATGCGGTCTTCGACGCGACCGAGCGCGTCTGGATGGAAAAGATCGAGCCTTATGACGAGCATCTGGCGCGCGACGGCCGCGTCATGGAGGTGCTGAGCGAACATCTTTGCCAAGGCTGGCTGGAAGGATACCTGCTGACCGGCCGGCACGGCCTCTTCTCATGCTACGAGGCGTTCATCCACATAGTCGATTCCATGTTCAACCAGCACGCCAAATGGCTGAAGGTCTCGCGTGAACTTGTCTGGCGGCGGCCGATCGCGTCGCTCAACTATCTGTTGACCTCCCATGTGTGGAGGCAGGACCACAATGGTTTCAGCCACCAGGATCCCGGCTTCGTCGATCTCGTCGCCAACAAGAAGGCGGACATCGTGCGCATCTACTTCCCGCCGGATGCCAATACGCTGCTCTGGGTCACGGATCACTGCCTGCGAACCTACAATCGGGTCAACGTGATCGTTGCCGGCAAGCAGCCGGCTTCCCAGTGGCTGCCGATGGACGACGCCATACGTCATTGCGAGGCCGGCATCGGGATCTGGGATTGGGCGGGAACCGAGCGTGGAGGGGAGGATCCCGACGTGGTGATGGCCTGCGCGGGAGACGTGCCGACGCTGGAGACGCTCGCCGCTGTCGACCTTCTTCGCCAGGCGATACCGGATCTCGCGATACGCGTCGTCAATGTAATGGACCTGATGGCGCTGCAACCCAAGGAGCAGCACCCCCACGGCCTGGCGGACGCGGAATTCGACAGGCTGTTCACGACCGCCAGACCGGTGGTCTTCGCCTACCACGGCTATCCCTATCTCATTCACCGGCTGACCTACAAACGGGCCAATCACGACAACTTCCACGTTCGCGGCTACAAAGAAGAGGGCACGACGACCACGCCCTTCGACATGGCGGTGCTCAACGAACTGGACCGTTTTCACCTAGCCATCGAGGCGATCGACCGGGTGCCGGGGCTGAGCGCCAGGGCAGCCGATGCGAGGGCCCGATTTGCCGACGGCCTGAACGAGCACACGCGCTATGTTCGCGAACATGGCGAGGACATGCCCGAGATCCGGAACTGGGCCTGGCGCGACAAAGCGGGCGCGGCGGATGGTTAAGGCTGTGCCCGCCGGGGAGTGCCGCTCGTGACCAGCGCAATACTCGCCCTCAATGCAGGCTCGTCCAGCCTGAAGTTCGGCCTGTTCGAAGCCGGATCACAGGAGGGGCCGGTGCTCACGGTGAGCGGTGCGTGCGAAGACTTGGATGACGAGCCAAGCCTCGTCGCCAAGGACGCGTCGGGCAAATCCATCTTCAAACGCGCCGTCAAGCCCGCAAGCCCGCCCGTAGAGGTTCTCCTGCGGGACTTGTTCGATGTCCTCGATCCGTATCTTGCGCAGGCTCCGCTGAGCGCGGTCGGCCATCGCATCGTCCATGGTGGCAAGCGGTTTTCGACTCCGGTCCTGCTGACCGGCGAGATCGTCGAGGCGCTCGACGCGCTGACGCCGATGGCACCGCTCCACCAGCCGGCCGGCCTGGCGCCGGTTCGTGCGATCTCCAAACTGCTGCCCGGCCTACCCCAGATCGGTTGCTTCGACACCGCCTTTCACCGCACGCTGGAGCCGCCCGTCAACCGCTATGCGCTGCCGCGCGAGTTCGAGGAAAGCGGGATCCGCCGTTACGGCTTCCACGGCCTTTCCTACGAATTCGTCGCAGGCCAGCTGCAGGCGCTTTCGCCCGGACTCCGGGGCAAGCGTTGCGTGGTCGCGCATCTCGGCAGCGGATGCAGCCTGTGCGCCATGCGCGAAGGCAGAAGTCTCGACACCACCATGGGGTTCACCGCGCTTGACGGGTTGATGATGGCCACGCGGCCGGGCGCCATCGACCCCGGCGTGCTTCTCTACCTTCAGCAGGCGCGCGGCATGTCCGTGAAAGAGTTGGAGACCTTGCTCTATCACAAGTCCGGCCTGCTCGGCGTTTCGGGAGTGTCGGCAGATGTGCGGACCTTGCTTGGCAGCAAGGATCCTCGTGCGGCGGAGGCGATCGATCTCTTCACGTTTCGGATCGCCCGCGAGATCGCGGCGATGGGAGCCACGCTCCAGGGTATCGAGGCGCTGGTGTTCACGGGAGTGATCGGAGAGCATTCCTGGCAGATCCGTGAAGCGGTTTGCGAGCGCCTGCGATGGCTGGACGTGTTGCTCGACGCGAATGCAAACCGGTCGGGAAAAGGGCGGATCACCGGCGAGGGCAGCGCGGTCGATGTTTACGCAATCGCCACTAACGAAGAATTGATCATCGCCCGCCAGGTGCTGGCGATCGTGCCGATCTGACCGCTGAACTCGGTCCGCGGCGACCCGCCGGGACCATCAGGCAGGAACCTCCGGCCTTGGGGATTGTTTATGGGCCAACCAAGAGTTGATATGGAAGGACTTCCTCATGGCAAGGGAGAATCCGGCTTCCACGGCCAGCATCGCCGGCCATCCCATCCATCCGATGCTCGTGCCCATTCCCATCGCCTGCTTCGTCGGCGCATTGCTGACGGACCTGAACTACTGGCGGACGGCGGAGATGATGTGGGCGAATTTCTCCGCCTGGCTGCTGACGGTCGGGGTGATCGTCGGCGTCCTAGCCGCCATTGCCGGCTTCACCGACTTCCTGGGCGATCGCCGGGTGCGCGCACATAAAACCGCGTGGCTGCACATGCTGGGCAATGCGGTGGCGGTCATACTGTCCTTCTTCAACATGCTCATACATACCCGTGATGCCTGGACCTCGGTGATGCCGACAGGCCTTATCCTGTCGGCGCTGGTGGTACTCATCCTGATATTCACCGGCTGGCTGGGCTGGGCCCTTGTCTACCGCCACCACGTGGGAGTGGCCGATGAAACCGTTTGATCGATCCGGCAAGCGACGCGCTTATGGTACAGGGCTTGCGTTCCTTTGCTTTGCGACGCTCGGCGCCGCGGGCTGCAGCAACGATGCCGCCGACCCAAGCACTCAGATAGGCCCCAACCCGAATTTGCCGGAGATAAAGCAATATCTGTTCCCGCCGATGCATCTTGCATCCGTGGTCGGCTGGAAGAAGGATGAAACGCCGACGGTAGCGCAGGGCCTGCAGATCCATGCGCTGGCGACCGGGCTTCAGCATCCGCGCTCGCTCTACATCCTGCCGAACGGCGATGTGCTGGTCGTCGAATCGAAGGCCCCGCCGGAACCGCCAGCCAAACGGCCGAAGGATATCGTGATGGGCCTAATCGAATCGCTTGTCACCTCGGGCGGCGATACGGGACGGAGCAACCGCATCACCTTGCTGCGTGACAGCAATGGCGACGGCGTGCCTGACGTCCGGGATGTGTTCCTCGATCACCTGAATTCGCCCTTCGGCGTCGCCCTGGTGGGAAACGACCTCTACGTTGCCAACACCGACGCGATCATGCGCTATCCCTACAGGCCAGGCGACACCAAGATCACCGCGCCGGGCGTCAGGTTAACGGAATTGCCGGGCGGTCCGATCGATCATCATTGGACCAAAAGCCTCGCCGCCAGTCCGGACGGGTCGTTGCTCTATGTCGGCGTCGGTTCGAACAGCAACATCACCGAAAACGGCATCGGCGCGGAAAAGGACCGCGCCGCAATCTGGCAGGTGGACAGGGCCACCGGACGATCGCGCATTTTTGCCAGCGGATTGCGCAATCCGAACGGCTTGAGCTTCGAGCCGCAGACGGGAGCACTCTGGACCGTCGTCAACGAGCGCGATGAACTCGGACCAAATCTAGTGCCGGACTACATGACATCGGTGAAGGACGGCGGCTTCTACGGCTGGCCGTACAGCTATTACGGCCAGCATGTCGATCCCCGGGTAATGCCGCAGCGCCCGGATCTGGTCGCCAAGGCGATCGTTCCCGATTATGCGCTGAGTTCGCATGTGGCACCGTTGGGCATGGCTTTCTACACCGGAACCAGCCTGCCGCAGATATATCGGGGCGGCGCCTTTGTCGGCGAGCACGGCAGCTGGGACCGTCCCGGGCTGAATGGCTACAAAGTCGTCTTCGTGCCGTTCAGCGGTGGCCGCCCCAGCGGCATGGCTCAAGACGTCGTCACAGGTTTCCTCAACGACCAGGAGGAGGCGCGTGGTCGGCCGGTCGGCGTTGCCATCGACAAAACCGGAGCGCTGCTGATCGCGGACGATGTCGGAAACACAGTGTGGCGCGTCACACCCTCGGGGTGATGATCGCTGCTTCAGGCATGTCGCTCTCCCGCCGGTCGGCATCAAGCTCGGTCCGCCTTCGTCCCTTTGGCAGGATGTCACGAAATATTACGTGAGGGAACGTCGGCGCCGAAATCTGCATTCTCCGGGGGAGACGACCGTCGTCTCGAAGTTGGATTGAAAGGAGAATTACCATGCCCAATCAAGGTGGTAGCCACGAGCAACATGTGAAGGCGGGCCAGCAGAGCCACAAGAACACGGAAAACAAGAACCGCCAGCAGCAACAGGCCGCAGGTAACAATGAGCGGCAACAGGGCGACGGCTCCAACATGCGGGGCGGCTCGCACGAACAACATGTAAGAGCGGGCCAACAGAGCCACAAAAACCGCTAGGCATTTTAGCCAGGCGCGCTGACGCTCGCTCCGTATCATGACATGAGAGAGGTCCATCCCGAGGAATCGGGATGGGCTTGTGTCTACCCCGGCTCAAGGTCAGTCCGCGGGAGCAGTGTAACGGCGGCCAATGGCCTCGGCGATGGCCGCGCGGCTCTCCTGCATGTCCGTGCCGGTATCCGTTTCTATGTCCGCCACCTCGTCGGCGAGGTTCTTGTCCTTGATCTTGCTGCGGAACCATTTCGAATAGTCGCCGGCGCGCAGGTGATGTTCCCAGGTGCGATCGTCGATGCCTTCTGCGATGTGAAGGAACATCATCAGGTTCTGCGCTTTCAGGTTAAGCGCTCCGTCCGGCCCCCGGAAATAGAAGCTGTTGTCGCCAAGGTCGCCCTCGGCATATTTGCGCATGTGCCGCTTGCGAACCTGGCGGGGCCGTTCGACCTTGACCGTCCTGATCGGCTCGCCCGATGATCGTTTCCAAAACAGGACTTCGTCCTTTGGCGGCGGCACGGCGCCGTCGGGGACGTCGATGCCGGTGGCGGCACAGAAGCTTGCGACGATCTTGTCGGCTTCCGGTCCAAGCGCCAGGACGGTTCGACGCCAGCCAGGACGTCGCGCGAAACCAGATCGGGGTGCACGGTGATCAGGATGGTCGCGGGGAGGCTCTTGGGCAGCGCGAAAGACGCGCCGTCACGGGCCTGGGGCAAGAGATGATGCGCCTCATCGATGATCAGCCAATGCGGTCGGCCGGTGCGCGCGCGAATGCTGGCCATGTCCGGCAGCAGCTTGGCAAAATTGCCGGGCCGTTCGGCGGTCTTCAGCCCCAGCATGTTGACAGCGACATTGTTGGTTGGCTTGGACAGAAGATCGAAGACCTCACGCGAGATCGGCGGGGTCTTGGCGTCGCCAACCACCACCACATTCTCGAGTTCCTGATAGTCGCCTTCGGGGTCGAGAACGCAAAACTGAAAACCCTTCTCGACAAAGCGCTCGGTCAACGCGGTGGCAAGCGTGGATTTGCCGATACCGGATGTGCCGGCCAGCAGCACGCCGCCGCCATGCGGTGAAAGGTGCACCTGCGCGCCCGATATGTCGGTTCCCACTTCCACATGTTGGCGAGCCGTCTCCACGAAGCCGGCATCGCGCGATATGAGCTGTTCGATCAGTTCCACCACGCCGGCACCTCGAGGGCTGGCTGTGACGAAATCCGCCGTCTCCTTAACGGTCGGCAATGCGTTGGCTACGGCGACGCCGAAGCCGACGGCGCGCAGGAATGCATGGTCGTTCTCGGCATCGCCGACACCGACGACGTTGTGGGCGGAAAACCCCAATTCCTCGAGTGCGCAGGCAAGGCCGGTGGCCTTGTTGACCCCGCTTGGCAGCACCATCACCGCGCCCTTGTTGAAGATGATCTCGAGCTCAAGTCCAAGCTCCTTGATCTCCGACAGCACGGCGGTTTCCTGTGGTTCCCAGGTGGCCACGACGCAGCGTCCGACCGACAGGGGCGCGACCCCGCGACGCTTCAGCCGGTCGACGAATTCAGCCGGGGGCGCCGGCGCCAAAAGCCGCTCCTTCTTCGAAGCGGGCGTATAGATCAACGCGCCGTTTTCGGCGACCACCCTGTCGAAGATGTCGAGTGCCGGAAAGACCCGCTCGAGATCGGCAAGCTCGCGGCCGGTCACCATGATCAGCTTGCGGCCCGTCTGCTTCAGCCGTTCGAGCGCAGCATAGGTCGCATCGGAGACGACCCCGTCTTCGGCGAGCGTGCCGTCATAGTCTGTCGCTAGGGCAAGAACATACATCCTGGATATCGTCTGCGCTTGAAACCAGACACCCCGATCGCCCGAAGGCAGCTTCGGCTGTCCGGGCTAACGATGCCGAATGGCGATGGTTCCATGCAGGGAAACGGCCCATGCAACCATATTGAAACCCAGGACTCTGCGGGTAATTTTGCCCGTCGCGCCCGATTTCCTTCAGGCCGCAACGCGACCATGGCGGAACCAGGCAGGGTTCCCGCTGTTAACAACGCGGGCGATCAATCGGTTGCCGATGTGTGGGAGCCATGCGTGCCATGATCAACGATCCGTTGCCGGGAACTGTTCCGGCATCCCTTCCCGCGATCGACGCAAAGGCCGCCCCGACGCTCAAGAACGCCGAGGCGGAGGTGTTCTATACCGAAGCCATTCGCGAACTCGCCGCCACCGACATTCCTTTCCTTGTCGCCGGAACCTACGCGGTAAGCGCCTACACCGGCGTCATCCGTCAGACCAAGGATCTCGATATCTTCTGCAAGGCAGGCGACTTCTCGCGCATCCTGGCCCATTTCAAGCAGCTCGGCTACGCGGTCGAAATCGAGGACGACCGGTGGCTTGGAAAGGTCTTCAAGGGCACGCATTTCTTCGACATCATATTCGCCTCGGCGAATGGAACGATGCCGGTAAGCGACCAGTGGATGGAGCATGCCCGCCAAACCGAACTGCTGGGAAGCCGGGTGAGGATCGTCGGCCCGACCGAGCTCATATGGTCCAAATGCTTCATCCAGGACCGAGGGCGTCATGACGGGGCGGACATCGCCCATACGATCCTCAAGGCGCAGGACCAGATCGACTGGCACAGGCTGCTCTCCTACCTGGAAGTCCACTGGGAAGTGCTGCTGATGCAGATTCTCAGTTTCAGATGGATCTATCCGAGCGAGCGCGACCGCATCCCCACATGGCTGCTTGACGAACTGCTCGACCGCCTTGCCAAGCAGCGCCAATTGCCTTCCCCCAGAATGAAGATCTGCCGCGGGCGCCTGCTTTCGCAGACCGATTACGAAATCGACGTCAAGGAATGGGGCTTCGCCGGCGTCGGCGGTACAGGAGAATTTCGTGATGGCTGAACGGACCGAAGACGCTCCGGCGATGGAGGGCACCGCCACGATCAAGGTGGCGGCCGTTGGCGACCTGCATGTGAAGGAGGACGCCCAGACATCGTATCGCGATCTCTTCGGCGAAATGTCGCGCGAGGCCGATATCCTCGTTCTTCCAGGCGATCTGACCAATCTGGGCAAGCCCCGCGAAGCCGAGATCCTCGCCGAAGACCTGCGCGCCTGCTCTATCCCGGTGGTCGGCGTGCTCGGCAACCATGATTATGAATCCGGTGCGGTCGAGGACGTCGCGGAAATCCTGCGTCAAGCGGGCGTCCATCTCCTCGACGGGCAGACGACCGAAATAGAGGAGGTCGGTTTTGTCGGCGTGAAAGGGTTCGTCGGGGGGTTCGGTTCACGCATGCTCGGCTACTTCGGCGAGCCGGCCATCAAGTCGATGGTCGCCGAGAGCGTCAGCGAGGCCATGCGGCTTGAGAACGCGATGCGCCAGGTTCGCGCAAAACGCACGCTTGTCATTTTGCACTACGCTCCGATCGTCGAGACCATCGCCGGCGAACCCCTGGAGATATTTCCGTTTCTGGGCTCGTCGCGGCTGGCGGAAACGATCGACCGGTTCCAGGTCAGTGCTGTCGTGCACGGCCATGCGCATCGGGGAAGCTATGAGGGCCGCACGCCCGGCGGGGCGAGGGTCTACAACGTCGCCATGCACGTTTCCAAACCGACCGGCCGACCCTATGCCTTGCTTGAAATCTGACGGAGTCGGACGCCGTCCCGACGGTCAGCTTACCGCTTTGATAGATTTTGCCAGTTCTTCGAGCTTGTGCGGATCGTTGCCGTGACGGCGCACGAGCTCGCGTGCCTGATTGGACGGCAGATCGGCTGTCGCCACCAGTTGCCGGACCTGTTCACTGTCGACCGCGACTTGGGGCAAGTTGCTGCCGGAAATTCTCTCGTCACCAGCCATCGTCTTTCTCCTCGATCGATGCCGAGACAACGGATTGGAAAACCGTCCGGTTCCGAAAGACGGGGCTGAAGTCGACCGGCGGATCCGATCGGCAGCGCGCCGTCTCGATCCGTGGCGGCAAGGCCGGAGGCGACCGCGAATTGGCGATGGAACAAATGACGCCGGCCAGGAGTTGCGTCCCGAATGAAGGGAGGTGATCCCGATGCCAAACCCAGGAAAACCAGATCCCAATCGCGACGTGCCGATGCCGGCGCCGACCTGGAAGCCCGAACCGATCGAGGAGCCTGATCCGGAACAACTCCCGGACGAGACGCCTCTGCCCAATCCCGACGAGAACGAAGAATCGCCGATGCATGCCGGGAGCCGCGTCGTCTGAACGTGCGACGCATGAGATCCCGATCCCGTGGCAATGGAACGTCTTGGGCCGGCGCCATTGTCCCCCCATCGTGTTTCCATCGCAGCAACGGCAAGGGGCGCTTCAACCAAAGGAGAACATCATGAAAGTTGGCAACTGCATGACGCAAGGCGTTCAGGTCGCCAGTCCGGACCAGACCCTGCGGGAGGCCGCCGCCGCCATGGCCAGCCTCGATGCCGGCGCTCTGCCCGTAGGCGAGGACGACCGGCTGGTCGGAATGATCACTGATCGCGACATCGCCGTCCGTGGCGTCGCCCAGGGTAGGGGCCCGGATACGCGGATACGCGAAGTGATGAGTGCCGAGATCAGGTACTGTTACGACGACGAGGAGATCGAAGACGTGCTCCAGCAGATGGGGGACCTTCAGGTTAGACGGCTGCCGGTGATCAGCCGTGAAAAACGGCTGGTTGGCATCATCTCGCTTGGCGATCTCACGAAGAATGGCGAGGCCGCACGAGCCGGCGAAGCGCTGAACGGCATCTCACAGCCAGGCGGCGCGCATTCGCAGACGGCACACTGACCATCGATGACAGGGCGAGAGCGCTGCCCGCGCCCAGCGGGCGGCGACGGCGGTTCAGCGATCGATCTCTCCAAAGACGATGTCGAGAGAGCCGATGATCGCCGAGACGTCGGCGATCATGTGCCCCCGGGACAGATAGTCCATCGCCTGCAGATGTGCGAAGGACGGCGCGCGAATCTTGCACCGGTAAGGAACATTGCCCCCATCCGAAACCAGATAGACGCCGAACTCGCCTTTCGGCGCCTCGACGGCGGCATAGACCTCGCCCTCGGGCACGTGATGGCCTTCGGTGTAAAGCTTGAAATGGTGAATGGTCGCTTCCATGGAGCGTTTCATCTCCGCGCGGCGTGGCGGCGTGATCTTCCGGTTGGGAATTGCGACCGGTCCTTGGCCTTGCGGCGACCGTAGCTTGTCAAGACATTGCCTCATGATCCGGACCGACTGGCGCATCTCCTCCATTCGCACGAGGTAGCGGTCATAGCAGTCGCCGTTCTTGCCGATGGGAATATCGAATTCCATCTGCGGGTAGGATTCGTAAGGCTGCGCCTTGCGCAAATCCCATGCCGCGCCCGACCCACGCACCATTACGCCCGAAAACCCCCAAGCCCAGGCATCGTCGAGACCGATGACGCCGACGTCGACATTGCGTTGCTTGAAGATGCGGTTTTCGGTGAGCAGTTCTTCGAGATTGTCGCAGACCTTGAGGAACGGGTCGCAGAAATCCCAGATATCGTCCAACAGGTCCGGGGGAAGATCCTGATGTACGCCGCCGACCCTGAAATAGTTGGCGTGCATGCGGGCGCCCGATGCCCGTTCATAAAACACCATCAGTTTCTCGCGTTCGGCGAAACCCCAGAGCGGCGGCGTGAGGGCGCCGATATCCATTGCCTGCGTGGTGACATTGAGCAGATGGGACAGCAGCCGGCCGATCTCGCAATACAGCACGCGAATGAGCTGGCCGCGCTGTGGAACCGAGATCCCGAGCAGCTTCTCCGCCGCCAGGCAGAAGGCGTGCTCCTGATTCATCGGCGCCACATAGTCGAGCCTGTCGAAATAGGGCAGGGCCTGCAGGTAGTTCTTGTACTCGATCAACTTCTCCGTGCCTCGATGCAGCAGCCCGATATGCGGATCGACGCGTTCGACGACTTCGCCGTCGAGTTCGAGCACCAGCCGCAGGACGCCATGCGCCGCGGGGTGCTGCGGCCCGAAGTTTATCGTGAAATTGCGGACCGTCGCGTCAGCCATGACGCCCTCCTTCGACCGTTGCCGCCTGGTACCGGGAATGGGACATCCGCCGAAGCACCGGGTTCTGCCCCACGCCGTCAGGTCGTGGTCTGGATGATCAGCGTCAGCGTGCCGTCGCCGTCAATGTTGGCCGCCACCACTTCGGAGGCATCAAGTCCATTCGCGGCCAGGACCGAGGAAGCTTCCGGCGATGCGCTGACCGAACGCTGCAGGACGTGAAGGTCTTCCTGGCTGGTCTGGGCAACCACGGTCTCGACCTTGGCCTTGAGGTCGGGTGGCAAGTCCGCCAATGCGACGATGGCTATGTTGGTGAATGTCTGTCCGGTGATGCCCTGGTCGGGGCCGGTCTGACCTGGCACGGCTTCCGGTGCCGGTGCGTCCGGGGGAAGGGGTGCGTTTTGGGACTGAGCATGGGCAGGCAAAGCCAGAGTGAGTGCCGCCAGGATGATGATTGCCTTGTTCATGATATCTTCCTTCCTTGTTCGAGGAGGGTCGATCGGGATGACGCGCGACAGGGACAGCAAGCCATCGCCTCGAACAGTGTTGCGTGTTCAAAGCGCGAAGTCCGGATTTGTTCCGGCTCCGGTCGAATCCAAGGCAGGGACGAGGACGCATCGCTGCCCTGCCTATGGTCGGGGACCTTTATCGCTGATCGCGTCAAACCGTTCGATGTCGTAGCGCGGACTGATCCGCGCCAGTATCTCGACGGAGGGTTTGGCCGCGTCGGGCTGTTTCCAGCTCAGCTCGAAGGAGAATACGAACCGGCCGCGCTCGATGTCGTGCTGCATTCCGAGAAAGCGCCAGCGATAGCCCAGCGGTTGAACCAGCGCGTCGAGGTCAGGCGGAACGCCGTTCGCCGACGAGATCGCCAGGATCGCATGATGGGTTCGTGGGACCCACAGATCGACCTGCTTCAGCACCTGAAGCGTTATCAACGTCAAAACCGTCCCCGCTGTGCCAAGTGCCAGTTGCCCGCCGCCGAAGGCGAGGCCGATTGCGGTCATGACCCACAAGGTGGCGGCCGTGGTGACACCTGTCACGAAGTCGCCGCGGCGGAGAATGGCTCCGCCGCCAATGAAGCCGACGCCCGTCAGCACGCCCAGCGGAAAACGGAGCACGTCCATCACACTGAACGAATCGGGGCCCTTGCCGCCCACCTCGAGCAGGATATTGGCCTGCATCATCGCTATCGCGGCCGCCAGGCCGACCAGAACGGTTGTTCTGAGCCCGGCGGTGTGGCCGCGGGCTTCCCTGTTCATTCCGATGATCACGCCGGCAACAAAAGCAAGAGCCAGGCGTAGGGCGAGGTCGGTCAAGGTTGGATGAAGCGGCATGGTCATAGCGGGGACGACTCACGCAATGGGCTCGTTCTCCAACACCGCGGAGCGTTCGATGGTTCCCAAGGGTGGAAGGTGAAGCTTCTTGTCGGGTTTCAGGCAACCCACGACGTCCCGGTGCGTTTGGCACAGAACGCACTCGGGAGATCTTTCCATGCCGCTCACCGCCTTTGCGCTCAATTGCACCTTGAAGGCCTCCGACGACGCCGAGAAATCGTCCACGGACCGCCTGCTGGCGGATCTGCTGGCGGCAATGGTGCCGCATGGGGTGCGCGGCGAGATTGTTCGCGCCCTCGACCATGACGTCAAACCCGGCGTGCTGTCGGACATGGGCGAGGGAGACGGTTGGCCGCAGCTCCGCAGGAAGATCCTCGACGCCGACATCTTCGTGCTAGGCCTGCCCATCTGGCTCGGCCAGCCGTCGAGTGTCGCCAAGCGCATCCTGGAGCGCATGGATGCGTTTCTATCGGAGACCGACAAACAAGGCCGGATGCCGGCCGCCGGCAAGGTCGCGATCGTGGCGATCGTCGGCAATGAAGACGGCGCTCACGCCTGTCACGCGGCGTGCTTTCAGGCGCTAAACGACGTCGGCTTCACGATTCCTGCCAATGGCGGCGTGTATTGGGTTGGGCAGGCTATGGGCGACGTCAACTATGTCGACCTGCCCGGAACGCCGGAAGCCGTGGTCGAGATGATCGAAATGACGGCTTCGAATGCGGCCCATCTGGCCAGCGTGCTGAAGGAAAGGCAGTATCCCGGCGTCGGAAAGTGAAGAGATTTTCGTGGCGGCACAGAGTGCCCGTTGCCCTGACACCATCGGCCACTCGATGGTTGCCGGGCGCCAGCAAGATCAGTGTCGGCGCCCTTGGGGTCAGGGCTCGTCAAAAGGCCCGGCTCGCCTGGCCAGATCGCGCGATATGGCACCTTCCTCTTCGTCATCGGGCAATGCCTCGTCGCTGTTCTGGTAGGCGTTGTCATCGTCCTCCTCCGGCAGGTCGCCTTCCTTCTCGACGTCGACGACGGCGTCGACATTGTCGGACACCTTGTCTGGAAGAACCCTGCCGCCCTTGATTGCATCCCAGTCCGCCTGATGGATTGCCGGGGCTTCAGTTTCGTCCCGTTGTTCGGATCGTTGCTTCTTGCGCGGTTCCATCTCATGTCTCCGATATGAACGGGTGCCTCATGTGGCCCCCTTTGTCGCCAGTTGCGTCTCTTTCCGCCGCCAGAACTCGGCTATCCTGATGGATCGTGGAATCGGAAAGGCTAACGGATAACCGCCGACCCGGCCCGTTGTTCCTCTCAGCGGGATCGGTTGGTGTTCCGCCTGGGGCCTGGGATGCAGCATCGCGGGGTAGCCGCCGCATTCGCGCAACCAATCCCGCATTACCTCGTTTTGCCTTTGAGACCGGCCCTTGAACTTTACCAATTGGAAATCTCAGAGACACTCAAATGAACCCTTCAGCCGAGCCCCGATCACCGTCGGGAAACAATCTCCATATTCAGCCTTTCCATGGAACGGTGACTGTCAGATTCTCCGACGCCATCATCGCCTCCACCGAACATGCGCTGCAGGTCCAGGAAACGGGGAGGGATCCTGTGTTCTACATCCCGTTCCAGGACATCTATTTCGACCTGCTCGAGAAAACCGATACCACCTCGATATCGCCAAAAGGCACTGCGAGCTATTGGCGCGTGCATGCCGTTGGCGGATCGGCGGATGATTTCATGTGGGCGTATGAAGAGCCCGAGGCGCCTGTCCGGGTGCTTGCTCGCCACGCCGCCTTCGATCCCGGCAAGGCTCGCATAGACGCCGATCCCGCTGAAGACGAGCGCCACACGCCTCACATAGTGGAATAGCAGGGCAGCGGCAGGATTTATCCAAGGGAACCGATTCCATTGGATTGTCGTGCGATGACACCGGGCCCAGGTCGCCTTCACGCTGCGCGGTCTTCGTCGAGAATGCGCAGGCCCTCTTCAAATTTCGCGAGGGGAATCCCGGCCCGCCGCGCTTGCCACAGGTTGTCGGCCAGATCGGCACGCTTGACCGGCCGCGCCAGGGGATTTGACGCAGCCCGGCGCACGAAAGCGATTTCATTCTCGCCAGGCCTCTTCGTCAGTGCATCGACTGCGGCGACAATCGAGGGACCAAAGCCTGCGGATTTCAGCCTCGTCCTTGTCCAGCCCTCCCCTTTTTCGAGGACGTCATGCAGATATGCCACGATCTTCTGGTCAAGGGTTTCGACCGTGTCGACCACGCGCCTGCAGTGTTCGATATAGGGTTGCCCGGTCTTGTCGGTCTGCGATCGATGCGCGTCCTCGGCAATCTTGGCCGCCCGGTAGAGCATGCTCATTGCCAGCCCTTTCTTCATTGGATCTGTTCAAAGCGGCATTGCCGCGGCGCCTTGTCCGGCCGCCATCGCAGCAGTTTCGTTCCATGGCGAAACCGATTGCCGGTGACATGATCGAAACGGACTTCGACCACCAGCTCCGGCCGCACGGGCTCCCACTCCCCGCTGCGTTCGGTGCTCCAGCGGCTCGGTCCGCCGGGAGCCTTGCCGGTAAAGCCGGGTCCGCCTCTCAGGTTCTCGAGCTTCGCGGTAATTTCTGCCCTGTCGTCCTTGCCGATCGTCGACGTAAACCCGACATGGTCGAGCTTGCCGTGGTCGTCATAGAGTCCGAGCAGCAGGGATCCGACCTGGCTGCTGCCCGTCAGGTAGCGGAACCCGCCGACGACACAGTCCGCGGTGCGCAGCCGCTTCACCTTGATCATAGTGCGCTCGCCCGGCCGATAAGGGTCCGTCAGCAGTTTGGCGACAACTCCATCGGTGGAGCCGTGGCCGGCCTCGCCCAGCCAGCGCCTGGCGGTGGTCACGTCGGTGGTGCGCGGCGACAACCGCAACGAGGAAACGCCCGACCTCGTGACGAAGCGCTCGATCGCGGCCCGTCGTTCCGTCAAGCTCTTGTCGAGCATGATCCCGCCGTCCGGATCGGCGAGAATATCAAACAGAACGAGATGGGCCGGGGTTTGCGCGCTCAGCATGCGAATCCTGCTTTCGGCAGGGTGAAGCCGCATCTGCAAGGCCTCGAAGGAGGGATCGCCATTCACCTCGATGACTATCTCGCCGTCGAGAACGAAAGACTGGGTATCGAGATCGCGCAACAGTGTCGTTATTTCCGGAAAATACCGGCCGAGCGGCTTGCCGGACTTGGCCCTGAGATCGACGCTTGCGGCGCCTTTGAAGGCCAGGCAGCGGAATCCGTCCCACTTCGGCTCATACTGCCAGAGACCGTCGTCGCCCGGCAGTGCGTCGGCCGCCTTGGCCTCCATGGGGCGGGTATCCAAAGGCAGCGGAAAAGCAGCGGCCACGGCCTCTACCACCGCTCTTCGGCGTCGTGGTGCGGCAGGTCCACACCGCAGCATGTCCATCCGAGCCGTTGCGCGGATCCGTAATTGTAGCCTGGCTCGAGATCGGCGGGATCGTCGAAGGTTCCGACATGCAGGGCGATCTCATCCGGCGATGCATCGTAGGCCAACGCGATGGGCGATCCGCAGTCGCGGCAGAAGCTTCTTTGTGCGATGGGTGATGACCTGCGGCCGAAAGGCTTGTTGGAAAGCCATTGCAAGCTGGCCGATGGTACCCACGCCAGGACTGCAAACGCACTGCCGGTCGAGCGTCGGCACATGTCGCAGTGGCAATAGTGAGCGCGCGGCCTGGAGATGGTGCGATAGCGGACGTTGCCGCACAGGCACCCCCCGGTTCGTTCTCTCATTTCTTGCTGCGCGACCATTGGCCGATCTCTCGAACCTCGATGCTGGTCAACGTTCCACCGATGATGTGGTTTCCGAAAGCCCGAGGGGAACGAGTTTCGCTGCCTCGCGTTTGGTCGGCACTCGGGAAACTGGGGACTAGCGCAAGGATGTCGACTTGAACGGAACCCCTATGCGGCTGGCATGTGCGTTCAGGTATCCGTCTCTGGCCGCCTTGTGCCGGCTCGACGCCGAAGACGACAAAGCGGGTTGCTGCTGATGTCGGTTCGGGGTCTGGCATATGGACCTCTGGGCGATCATTGCGCCCATCTGTGTGTCGACATGCAGCGGCTGTTCGCCGAGCCGTCGGAGTGGGCGACACCCTGGATCACCCGTGTCCTTCCCCGGATCGTCAGCCTTGCCGAAAGATATCCTTCACAAACGATCTTCACTCGCTTCCTTCCGGCGCGAAGCCCGGGGCAGGGCGCCGGCACCTGGAAGCGGTACTATGAACGCTGGGCATCGATGACCATCGACAGGATCGGCGAGGAGATGATCGAACTCCTGCCGCCGCTGGCGGCATGCTGCCCGCCGGCGATCGTTGTCGACAAGCACATCTATTCACCGTGGCCCGAAGGGCATCTGCACACGCTGCTTTCATCCCGCCGGATCGACACTCTCGTCATCACCGGCGGCGAGACCGACGTCTGCGTTCTGGCGACAGTGCTTGGCGCGATCGATATCGGCTACCGCGTCGTTCTGGTGACGGATGCCCTGTGCAGCTCTTCGGATGCAACACACGACGCGCTGATGACCGTCTATCATCAGCGGTTCGCGCAGCAGGTCGAAACGGTCGAGATGGAGACGGTTCTTTCCAACTGGACCTGATCTCGAAGCAATGTCCAGGTCAGGCGCTCAGGTCGATCAAGGCGATGCCGAGATCGGCGTGTTTCCTGCGGCGCAGATGAGCGGGGGACTCGACCAGTGTGACCTCCAGGGTCGGTCGCACCACGCCGCCCAGCAGATGTCCGCCCCGCGTCGCTCCGTCGCTCAGTCCGAGCACGGCATGCAAGTGGAGGCTGGGCTTGCCGTCATCGCCCAAGGCAATGTCGCCGATCGCGCTGAGAACCTCGCACTGCTCGTTGACCGGTATCTTGCGATAATCCTTTGCCTCGAAATCGAACCAACCGACCGCTGCTCGCTCGAACGCGCCGAGCGCGGTCAGCGATGCGCCGTCGATCTGTTCTTCGCTGGCAAAGGCAGTGAGCACGCCAATCGCCTCTTCGCCAGGCTCGAGCACCAACACGAAGGTCCTCTGTCCCGCGACTTTCGAAACCAGTTTCGATTTCATTGCCGTTGTCCTGTAGCCAAGGTGCAGAAACCTTGGCGGTGAATTTTCAGGCCGGCCCACTTATTCGAACGAACCGTTCGCGCCCCGGTTCCATATTGCGGCAGGCGCGCGGCGTCGAAGCGACCGGCCAATATCGCTCCGAACGCCTAGCCCTCAGCCTTAAAGTTCTTGGCTTCCTTTTTCACCTCTTTCCTGTCGTTGTCGTGCTTGCGGATGAGATCTTTCGCCTGCTTGGGCGAGACGTCGGTCGTTTCGGCCAGATGCACGGCTTCGCGATCTTCGTCTTGTGGCCGGATCTTTTCCTTGGCCATCGGTCTGTCTCCTTTTTTCCGTGTCATGGGACGTAACCAGACAAGCGCCGCCCGGTTCCATGAAACTGCCTTGCTCGAAGGAGCGCCTGCCTCGGTAGAAGCTATTTCGCGGAGGAACTCGACTTGGGAGAGCGCAGCAAAAGTGCGAGCGGCACGAGCAGGGCGGTCGCGATCGCGGAGTAGCGAAACAAGTCCACGTAAGCCAGAAGCGTCGCCTGCCGGCCTATCGTCTGGCCAATCCAGCCGACCGCCTGGACTTTCGCCTCGACCGCGGGCGAGCCCTGAGCGACGAAATAGTCAGTCATGCGCCGAAGCATCTGCTGATAGACAGGCGAGGACTGCGCCGTGTTGCCGATCAGATGGGTCTGATGCAGTTGTGCGTTCTGCGCCACGACGGTGTTGGAGAGCGATACGCCGACGCTGCCGCCGATATTGCGGGCGACATTGATCAGCGCCGAGGCCTGGTTGGTCTTTTGCGGCGGCAGGCCGACATAGGCGGCCGTCGAAATGGGGATGAACAGGAAGGGAAGCCCTACCGTGATGAAAATGCGGGCATAGGTGAAATAGCTGAAACCGGCATTCGGCGACAGTGAAGTCAGGTGCCACAATCCCACGGCAACCGCCGACATGCCGATCATGATCAGGTATTTCGGCTGCACGAAGCCGGAGGCGAAGCCGGAAATCGGCATCAGCATCAGCATGGCGATGCCGCCAGGCATCATCGAAAGTCCCGAAAGCGTCGCGGTGTAGTCGAAGGT